>JBDUEC010000036.1:0-14164 GCA_040002655.1 Rhodoglobus sp.
TGCAGGGCGGCGGCAACCGCGTCATGCAGTTCGGCAAGTCCAAGGCCAAGCTCGTGGGCAAGGAAGCCCCGAAGGTCACCTTCGCGGATGTCGCGGGAGCCGACGAGGCCATCGAGGAGCTCGAGGAGATCAAGGACTTCCTCAAGGAGCCCGCGAAGTTCCTGGCTGTTGGCGCGCGCATCCCGAAGGGCGTGCTGCTGTACGGCCCTCCCGGCACCGGCAAGACCCTGCTGGCTCGCGCCGTCGCTGGTGAGGCAGGCGTGCCGTTCTACACGATCTCGGGATCCGACTTCGTCGAGATGTTCGTGGGCGTCGGTGCGAGCCGCGTGCGCGACCTGTTCGACCAGGCCAAGCAGAACTCGCCGGCCATCATCTTCATCGACGAGATCGATGCCGTCGGCCGCCACCGCGGCGCAGGCATCGGCGGCGGTAACGACGAGCGCGAGCAGACCCTCAACCAGCTGCTGGTGGAGATGGACGGGTTCGACGTCAAGACCAACGTGATCCTGATCGCCGCTACCAACCGGCCAGACGTGCTCGACCCCGCGCTGCTGCGCCCTGGTCGCTTCGACCGCCAGATCGGCGTCGACTCGCCCGACCTCCAGGGTCGTAAGAAGATTCTCGAAGTGCACGGCAAGGGCAAGCCGCTCGCCAAGGGCGTCGACCTCGAGGTGCTCGCGCGCAAGACGCCCGGCTTCACCGGCGCCGATCTCGCGAACGTGCTCAACGAGGCGGCGCTTCTCACCGCCCGCTCGAACGCACAGCTGATCGACAACCGCGCGCTCGACGAGGCGGTCGACCGCGTGATGGCCGGTCCGCAGCGCCGCACCCGGCTGATGAACGACAAGGAGAAGCTCATCACCGCGTACCACGAGGGTGGTCACGCTCTCGCTGCCGCCTCGATGCGCAACACCGACCCGGTGACCAAGGTCACCATCCTGCCGCGCGGTCGCGCGCTGGGGTACACGATGGTGCTGCCGCTCGAGGACAAGTACTCGATCACTCGCAACGAGTTGCTCGACCAGCTCGCCTACGCCATGGGCGGCCGCGTCGCGGAAGAGATCGTGTTCCACGACCCGACCACGGGCGCCAGCAACGACATCGAGAAGGCCACCTCCATCGCCCGCAAGATGGTGACCGAGTACGGGATGTCGACCAAGGTCGGTTCCGTCAAGCTCGGCGCCGCCCAGGGCGAGCCCTTCCTCGGACGGGACATGGGCTACACCCGCGACTTCTCCGACACGATGGCCGAGACGGTCGACGAGGAGGTGCGCAAGCTCATCGAGCAGGCGCACGACGAGGCGTGGCAGGTACTCAACGAGAACCGCGACATTCTCGACAACCTGGCCACCGAGCTGCTGCAGAAGGAGACGCTCGACCACAACCAGCTGGCCGAGATCTTCGCGAAGGTGAAGAAGCTGCCAGAGCGCCCGCAGTGGCTCTCGAGCGACGCGCGCCCGATCTCCAACCGCCCACCGGTGAAGATGCCGTCGAGGCTGCCGATCGACGCCGGCCTCTCTGAGGGCGGGATCGAGTCGGAGACGCCGCAGAAGCCGAAGCGCACCCCCCGGCCGCGCAAAACCCCCGGCGTCGCAACCGCGTAGGGCCAGATGGCAATCGACACCGGACGCATCGAGGCGGCGGTAGCCGAAATCCTCGCCGCGATCGGTGAGGATACGAGCCGCCCCGGCCTCGCGACGACCCCGCAGCGGGTGGCGCAGGCCTACGGCGACTTCTTCGCCGGCCTCGGGGTGGACCCGCAGGAGCACCTCGCGGACTCGATCGAACTCGGCCCGGATGAGCTGAGCGAGCTCGTGCTCTTGCGCGACATCGAGTTCCGGTCGATCTGCGAGCACCACCTTCTTCCGTTCCTCGGTGTCGCGCATGTCGCGTACGTGCCGGGCGAGCGGATCGTGGGCCTCGGCAAACTGCCCCGCGTCGTCGAAACGCTCGCCTCTCGTCCCCAGCTGCAGGAGCGGCTCACCGAGGAGATCGCGGACGCGCTGCAAGAGGGGCTCTCGCCGAAGGGCGTGCTCGTCGTGATCGATGCGATGCACGGCTGCGTGTGGGCACGGGGCACTCGCCAGGCCAAGAGTTCCACGGTGACGATGGCCTCGCGTGGTTCGCTCAGCGACCCTGTGGAGCGGGCTGGCATTCTGGCCTTGATCTCCAGCAGGGCCCCGGTCTCGACCCCCGGTGCCCTCTCCAGCAAGGGCGCGGATGAGTAACGAGGTCGCGCGCGTGCGGCCAACGACCTCGGCGACCCCGGCGATCATGGGGGTGCTCAATGTGACCCCGGATTCGTTCAGTGACGGTGGCAAGTGGTCGAGTGCCGACGCGGCGATCGAGCACGGCATCGAGCTGCACGAGGCAGGTGCCGACATCATCGACGTGGGGGGCGAGTCGACGAGGCCGGGTGCGGAGCGCGTGCCGACCGACGAGGAACAGTCTCGCGTCATCCCGGTGATCACCGAACTGGCGAGCCAGGGCATCTCGGTGAGCGTCGACACCATGAACTCCGAGACTGCCCTGGCTGCGGCGCAGGCGGGAGCCAGCATCATCAACGACGTGTCGGGCGGGCTGGCCGATCCGGAGATGTACCGCGTCGTGGCTCAGACCGGCCTGCACTACATCGCCATGCACTGGAGGGGCGGAACCCACGACCCGGCCACTCTGGACTCCTACGACGACGTCGTGGCCGACGTGCGCACCGAATTGAAGGCACGAATCGCCGAGCTGATCGTGTGGGGCGTCGATCCAGCCAAGGTGATCATCGATCCCGGCCTGGGATTCGCCAAGACCGGCGAACACAACTGGAAGCTGCTCGGCCACCTGAACGAGCTCACGTCCATCGGCTACCCGGTGCTGGTCGGAGCCTCCCGCAAGCGGTTCCTCGCGACCCTGGTTGCGGATGGCGCACCCACGGAGGCCAGGGACGAACCCACCGCGATCATCACCGCGCTCGCCGCGCAGGCCGGCGCATGGGGTGTGCGAGTGCACGACGTGCGGTCGACCAGGCTCGCGCTCGAGGTCTGGACCCAGTGGAACGCCGGGGCCACCGGGTGACCGAGCTCGACAGCATCACCATTACCGGCCTCCGTGCCACCGGTTACCACGGGGTCTTCGAGCACGAGCGTCGCGACGGCCAGGAGTTCGTGGTCGACGTCACCGCCTATCTCGCGACGCAGGCTGCGGCGAGCAGCGACGACCTGGCCCTGACGGTGCACTACGGCGTGCTCGCCGAGGAGGTTGTGGCCGCCATAGAGCGCGACCCCGTCGACCTCATCGAGACCCTCGCAGAGCGCGTCGCCCAGGTGGTGCTCGCTCACGACGCGGTGCATGAGGTGCGCGTGACACTGCACAAGCCAAACGCACCGATCACCGTGCTGTTCGACGATGTGTCGATCACCATTCGCCGGAGTCGGACATGACCCGGATGCGCGTGACGCTGCCGTTCCTGCTCTCGCTCGGCAGCAACCTCGGTAACCGCGAGGCCACCATCCGAAGCGCGGTTGCCGCGATAGCCGTGATTCCGGGCGTGACCATGCTGCGGGCATCCGCTCTCGTGGAGTCTGCAGCGCTCAAGCCGAACGGCGTGGACCCGGCCGCTCCCGCCTACCTCAACGCGGCGGTGTCGATCCGCACGGCCATGGCTCCCGAGGAGCTGCTGACCGCGCTGAACGCGATCGAGGCTGCCCTCGGCCGCATCCGCGATGAGCGATGGGGCGACCGCACCATCGACATCGACATCGTCTCGATGGGCGCACTGACCCACTCGAGCGCACGGCTGCAGATTCCGCATCCACGTGCCGCCGAGCGCGCATTCGTGATCGTGCCGTGGCTGCAGATCGAGCCCGAGGCCGCGCTGCCGGGCGTCGGCAGGATCGATGCGATTGACCTCACCGACGTCGTCACCCCTTACGAAGCGGAGCCCCTGCTGTGAAGCGAACCAACCCGCTCACCCTCGTGCTGCTCGCCGTTCTCGGCGCCGTGGTCGGCTGGTTCCTGGAGACCGCGCTAGTCACCACGAGCCACCCCGTGCTGATCCCGCCGTTCACGCTGGCCGTCGCGCTGGTGCTGATCGGGGCGATCATCGTGGTCATGGCTCTTCCCGTGCGACGCGTGGCACGCGACCAGCAGAAAACCATCGACCCGTTCTACGCGACCAGGGTCGTGGTACTCGCGAAAGCATCCAGCGTCACCGGCGCGATCCTCGGCGGCGCCGGGCTCGGCATCACGACCTTTCTCCTGACCCGGTCTGTGGTGCCCGGGGTAGGCTCGGTTTCGATGGCGTTCGCCATGGTGGCCGGCGCGATCCTGCTGCTCGTCGGGGGTCTGGTCGCCGAGCACATGTGTGCGATTCCGCCGAAAGACGACGACCACAAACCGGATTCGACCCCCAGGAGCCAGGGCATCAATTGAGCGAGAAACTCGAACTTCCGGGCGTCACCGAGTGGCGCAGGGTCTCTCCCAAGTACGTGGTGGTCGACATCGTTGGGCTGCTCATCTCGGCTGTGGTCTCCTGTGCCGCTACGGCCATCCTGCCGATCACGACGCAGGTCGCCTGGCTCTGGGCGCTGCCGGCGATCATCGCCGTCATCTTCCTGATCACGCTCGCACTCACGCCCCGCCGGGTGCGCTCGATCGGTTACCAGCTGCGGGATGACGACCTGTTGTTCCGTCGCGGCCTCATGTTCCAGCGCTTCGTGGCGGTGCCATACGGCCGCATGCAGCTCGTCGACATCAACCGTGGCCCAGTGGCCCGCGCCCTTGGACTGAGCGAACTCAAGTTCGTCACCGCGGCAGCGGCCAGCGGCGTGACGATCCCCGGCCTGCCCGCAGCCGACGCGGAGGAGCTCAGAGACAAGCTCGTCGCGCTCGCCGAAAGCAGGCGGGCCGGCCTGTGAGCTCGACCCCACCTGAACCTCCCGCGCCAGGTTCCGTCTCTCTCGGGCAGCCGTCGCTGGTGGATGGCGAGTGGCACCGGCTGCACCCGGCCACCCCGCTGCTGCGTGGCGGGATTGCCTTGATCGTGATCCTGGGAATCGTCGTCGGCAACCTGCGCGACACCCTGATCCAACTGGTCGTCGGCGGTGGGGAACGCGGGCCGGAGGATCCGCTCAGCCTGATCTACGAACGCGGTCTCACCGGCATCGTGCTCGCCGCGATCGCCCTCGGCCTGATCGCCTTCATCGTGGGCTTCTACTTCTCCTGGCGCATGCACTCCTTCCGCATCACGGCCGAGCTGGTTGAGGTGCGCAGTGGCATCTTCTACCGCACCAACCGCAAGGGACGGCTGGACCGCATCCAGGGCATCAACATCGCGCGGCCGTTCTTCGCGCGGCTGTTCGGCGCGGCAAAGCTCGAGGTCAACGTGGCCGGGCAGGACGCCAACGTGCAGCTCGCCTACCTGTCCTCCGCGAACGCGGATGCCCTGCGCAAAGAGATCCTGCGCCTCGCCTCCGGAACGCAGGCGGCCGCATCCCCGACTCCTGTCGCTGCGGGCGGACTCGTCGACCGCAGGGTGGCGGAGCTGCTCGCTCCCGAACTGGACCCGGATGCCGCGCCCCCTGCATCCGTCGTCAACCTGCACCTGGGTCGCCTGATCGGCTCGCTCGTGCTCAGCGGTTTCACGATCTTCCTGCTCGTGCTGGTCGTCGGCACCGTCGTCATCATCTCGGTCACCCACGAGCTGTTCTTCCTGGTGACCTTCGCGGCGCCGATCATCGGGATGGGCAGCTACTACTTCCGCAAGTTCACGAAGTCACTGCGCTACAGCATCGCCGGCACGCCCGACGGGGTTCGGGTGGGTTTCGGCCTGCTCTCCACGAGCAATGAGACGCTGCCGCCCGGCCGCATCCACTCGGTGCAGGTGAGCCAGCCGCTGCTGTGGCGGCCCGCCGGATGGTGGGAGATCCGGGTCAACCTGGCGTCGAAGTCATCCAACAACGGCGCGGCCAGCCAGGCGAACACCTCGATCCTGCCGGTGGGCAACCTCGCCGACGTGAAGAAGGTGCTCGAGCTCGTGCTCCCCGGGCTTGTGGACGAGCGATCCATCGACCTGATCGAGCGGGGGCTCACCAGCAGGGGTGGGGACGACGGGTTCGTCAACTCTCCGCGGCGAGCCTGGATCATCCGCTGGTTCTCCTGGCGGCGCAACGGCTTCGCCATCGAGCCTGACGCGGTGCTCCTGCGCAGCGGCGCGGTGTGGCGCAGCCTCGTGATCGTGCCGCAGGCCCGCATGCAGAGCGTGGCGATGCACCAGGGCCCGCTGCTGCGTCGGCTCGGGCTCGCTTCGATCATCGTGCACACCGTTGCTGGGCCGATCCAGCCGCGATTGGGTGCCGTCGATCGGGATGCCGCCATCGGCTTCTTCACGGATGTCTCCGCGGCAGCCGTGCTCTCCAGCGCCCGGGACACCAGCCACCGCTGGCGCAGCGGAGAGGGCCGATCCAACGGGGAGGTCACGGCGTGACGGAGCGCTCCGGGCGCCTCGGCGTCGGAATCATCGGCGCCGGTCGGGTCGGCCCGGTGCTTGGGGCCGCGCTCGCCGGGGCCGGCCACGCCATCGTTGGCATCTCCGCAGTGTCGGCGGAGAGCCGGGATCGCGCCGGAGCGATGCTCCCGGATGTGCCGATTCTCGAGATTCCCGACCTCATCGAGCGCAGTGAACTGGTGATCCTGGCCGTGCCGGAGAGCGAACTCGCCGCCCTCGTGACCGGCCTCGCCGCCACCGGCGCGTGGCAGCCGGGGCAGCTCGTGCTGCACACGGCTCCTGGGCTCGGCACTGCGGTGCTGGCGCCCGCGGTCGCGGCCGGTGCGATCCCGCTCGCCGTGCATCCGGCGATGGTCTTCACCGGAACCTCGCTCGACCTGGTGCGGCTGCGCGAGAGCTACGCGGCCGTCACCGCGCCCGCTCCGGTGCAGCCGATCGGGCAGGCACTCGTCGTGGAGATGGGTGCAGAGCCGGTGCTGGTCGCCGAGGGCGACAGGGCGGCGTGGGGCGAAGCGGTGTCCACGGCGACGAGCTTCTCGGCCGCGATTGTGAGCCAGGCGGTGGGCATCCTCACCGGCCTCGGCGTGGAATCACCCGGCCGCGTGCTCGGGCCGCTGGTGCGGTCATCCGTGGAGACGGCACTCGCCGCTGCAAGTCCCGCTACGATCGACCTGTCGTCACTGCCCTTCGGGGGCGAGGCGGAAGACCCGGAGGATAGGTAAGTGAGTGCAGCGTCGCGACCCCTGGTGATCGAGACGGTCAAGGGGATGCGCGAGGCACTGGCCGCAGACCGCGCCGCCGGTCGCACGATCGCCCTCACCCCCACCCTCGGAGCCCTGCACGACGGGCACCTCGCCCACCTGCAGCGCTCCGCCGAGATAGCGGATGTGCGGGTCGTCTCGATCTTCGTCAACCCGACCCAGTTCGGCCAGGCCGAGGATCTCGAGCGCTACCCGCGCGACCTCGAGGCTGACCTCGATCTGCTCGAGCCGTTCGGAGTCGCGTACGTGTTCGCGCCATCCGTCGACGAGATGTACCCGACCGGCCCGACCGAGACGGTCATCACGGCTGGCAAGATCGGCTCGCTCTACGAGGGCGCAGCGCGGCCCGGGCACTTCAACGGCGTGCTCACGGTGGTGGCGAAGCTGCTCGACATCGTGCAGCCGAACATCGTGACATTCGGACAGAAGGATGCCCAGCAGCTGTTCCTGGTGCGCCGCATGATCGACGACCTCAACATCCCGGTGCGCGTCGAGATCATCGACACTGTGCGGGAGCAGGATGGGCTGGCTCTGTCCAGTCGCAACCGGTTCCTTGGCGCGGGTGAGCGCCGCGCCGCGCGCACCCTGTCGACCGCGCTCGAGGCAGCCGCGTCATCCGCTGACCGTGGTATCGACGCGGCCCTCGCCGCGGCCCAGGCCGCGTTTATGGGCGAGCCGGTCGTGAAGCTCGACTACTTCAAGATCGTGCAGCCGAAGACCTTCGTGCCGGTGGATGACGACTACCGCGGCAAGGCGATCGCGATCGTCGCCGCGACTCTCGGCGGCACCCGCCTGATCGACAACGAGCAGCTGTACCTCGGCGGGTAGGGCGGCCCGCGCCCCGCGCGTACCCCTGTCGGGCTCTCCCCTTCACCTACTTCTGCCCCCTCCCGGCGACTCGGGGCAAATGGTTGCCGGGCCGGGCACTTGCCAACCATTTCCCCCGAATGTCCGCCCGGGTCGCGGCTGAACGCGGCGTCGCGACCTGGTCACTCGGGGCAAATGGTTGTCTGGGATGGCTCAAAGCCACCAGTTCCCCCGAGTGGTCCAGCGGGACGCCCTCCAGTCGCGACCAGAACGTGCCGAGTGCGTGGCTGTGGAGTGCGCGCCATGCTGCGCCTCCCGTAGCGGCACCATCAGTGGATGCGCCGCCCGGCTCCACTCCCGCCCGAACTCGCTCGCGATCCGTTCACTGTGAATGCCGCAACGACCGCCGGAGTCGGCCGTCAACGCCTGCGCGCCGCGGATCTCAGCACACCGTTCCACGGCGTGCGTACCTCCGGGAGTCCAGGGACACCCCTCGAGCTCGCACAGGCGTACGCGGTCCGGATGCCGGAACGCCAGTTCTTCAGCCACGTCACCGCCGCCCAACTGTGGGACTTCCCGATGCGGCCGACCCTTGAGTCCCGGCCACAGCTCGACGTGTCAGTCGTGGCGCCGGCACACGTGCCACAGGTGCGAGGGGTGACTGGTCACCGCCTTTCATCCGCCACCGGGGTGGTCGTCCGACGCGAGGTGCGAGTTGTCGCTCCCGCGACCGCGTGAGCCCAACTCGCCGGCACCCTGAGCGTGACCGAGTTGATCGTCGTGGGTGACCATCTGGTGAAACGCAAACGTCCGTGCTCGACCGTGCACGAGCTCCGACTCGCGGCGAATCGTCCCATCCTGCGTGAGGCTCTCCGGAGCATCCGGCCGCTCACCGACTCGCCCCAGGAGACGCGACTGCGACTGCTGCTCATCGCTGGTGGACTGCCAGAACCGGTCGTCGGCTACACGGTGACGACGGAGGCCGGGTTCGTGGCTACGCCGGACCTCGCGTACGTCGACGCGAGAGTCGCGGTCGAGTACCTCGGAAGCGACCACTGGACGAACCCGCAGGTGTTCGCGGAGGACATCCAGCGCAGGGAAGGGCTGCAGGATGCCGGATGGCGAGTTGTCGAGGCGATCGCCGCCGACCTCTCCCACCGCAACCGGGCACTCGTTGCCCGCGTGGCCCGTGCCATCGCCGCCGGTACGATTGGGGGGTGAGCGACGAGAACGAGACCCCCGAACTGACCGACGCGGAGATGTCGGAGCAGAAGACGGTGCGCCTCGGTAAGCGCGAGCGGCTGATCGAATCCGGCGCCGGCGCGTACCCGGTCGGCGTGCCGATCACCACCACGATCCCCGCGGTCAGAGCGAAGTACTCCGACCTCGAAGTGGATGCCACCACCGGCGACACGGTCGGCCTCGCTGGCCGCGTCGTGCACCTTCGCAACACCGGCAAGCTGTGTTTCGCGAGCCTGCAGTCCGGCGATGGACAGCGCATCCAGGCCATGGTCTCGCTGGCCGAGGTGGGCGAGGAGTCGCTCGAAGAATGGAAGGCGATGGTCGACCTGGGCGACCACGTCTTCGTGAGCGGCGAGGTCATCTCGAGCCGTCGTGGCGAGCTGTCGATTCTCGCGAAGGAATGGCAGATCGCGGCGAAAGCCATTCTGCCGCTGCCCAACCTGCACACCGAGCTGAGCGACGAGGCGCGCATGCGCAGCCGGTACCTCGACCTGATCGTTCGGGAGCAGGCCCGGTTCACGGTGCGGGCGAGGGCCGCGGTCAACGCGAGCCTGCGGCAGACGTTCGCGAACCACGAGTACCTCGAGGTCGAGACGCCCATGCTGCAGACCATGCACGGGGGGGCATCCGCTCGCCCGTTCATCACGCAGAGCAATGCGTTCGACACCGAGCTGTACCTGCGGATCGCGCCGGAGCTGTTCCTCAAGCGCGCGGTCGTCGGCGGCATCGACCGGGTCTTCGAGATCAACCGCAACTTCCGCAACGAGGGCGCGGACTCCACGCACTCGCCCGAGTTCGCGATGCTGGAGGCGTACCAGTCCTACGGCGACTACAACCAGATGGCCGACCTCACCCAGGAGCTGGTGCAGAACGCCGCGCTCGCGGTCAGCGGATCCATGATCGTCACCTGGGCGGACGGCACCGAGTACGACCTCGGCGGCGAGTGGGACCGGGTCTCGATGTACGACTCGCTGAACGAGGCATCCGGCCTGGCGGTCACCCCGCAGACTGAGCTGACCTACCTGCTCGAGCACGCCGCCAAGATCGGCGTCGAGGTGCATTTGCCCACCCACGGCAAGCTCGTGGAGGAGCTGTGGGAGCACTACGTGAAAGTCGACCTGGTGCGGCCGACCTTCGTCATGGACTTCCCGGTCGACACCAGCCCACTCGTGCGTGACCACCGCTCGATCGCCGGCGTCGTCGAGAAGTGGGACCTGTACATCCGTGGATTCGAGCTGGCCACCGGCTACTCCGAGCTGGTTGACCCGGTGATCCAGCGCGAGCGGTTCGTCGAGCAGGCGCTCCTCGCGAACCAGGGCGACCTCGAGGCGATGCGTCTCGACGAGGAGTTTTTGCGCGCCCTGGAACACGGGATGCCGCCCACCGGTGGAATGGGCATGGGAATCGATCGCCTGCTGATGGCGATCACCGGCCTCGGCATCCGCGAGACCATCCTCTTTCCGCTGGTCAAGTAGGCTCCGGACATGAGCGATCTGAAGCTGCCGGGCGACGATGAGAAGAAGAAGACGCAGATCTCACTCGGCCGCATCGCGATCTGGGTGGTGGTCGGCGGAGTCGGCGCCTACCTCGTGATCTCGGGCATCGTCGGCATCATCGCCAAGGGCCAGTAGCCGCGCGCGATCAGGCCGAGCCCCGCCACTGGATTTCGGTGGGCAGCAGCGAACCCTGGTTCGCTGGCTGCTTCCCATTCACGAGGTCGAGCACCATGGACGCCGCCGCCATGCCCAGCAGATCGGCGGGCTGGCGAACGGTGGAGAGTTCGGGCTGGCACCGGAGGGCCCAGTCGCTGTCGTCGAAGCCGACGATCCCGACATCCTCGGGAACCCGGCGGCCGCGCTCGCGCAGCACGTCCATGGCTCCGGCGGCGATGGCGTCGGAGGCCGCGAACACCCCGTCGATATCGGGCGCCCGGTCGAGCAGCGCGCGCATGCCCTCGGCCCCGTTCGCGCGGGAGTACAGCGGATGGCTCACCACGAGCTCCGGATCGAAGCGATCACCGAGCGCGTCCCGGAATCCCGCGAGCCGCTCCGCGCCGGAGTCACGGTCGAGCGCCGCGGCGAGCATCCCGACCCGCTGCCGCCCGGTGCCGAGCAGCCGGGCCGTGATGTCGCGGGCGGCAGAGCGGTTGTCGATTCCGACGTAGTGGATGTCCGGCTGGCTCAACGGGTGCCCCACGAAGACAGCGGGCAGCCCGATCTCGGCAATCGCAAGGGAGATCGGGTCGTACTCGCGAGCGGAGATGATGATCACGCCGTCGACGAACCCGCCGCGCAGGTAGTCGGCGACTCGGGCGCTGTCCCGGTCGGAGCCGATAATCAGGCACACCAGTTGGTAGTCCTCGAGCGAGAGCCGCTCGTTGGTGCCGAGCAGGATCGCACCGATGTTGGGATCCTCGAGAAAGACCGAGTGCGGTTCGTGCACGATCAGCCCGATTGCGTGAGTGCGCTGGGTGACCAGGTTGCGCGCGGCCATGTTGCGCACGTAGCCGACTCTCGCGATCGCGAGCTCGATCGCCTCCCGCGCGGTGTCTGAGACGTAGGGCTCGCCGTTCAGAACCCGGGAGACGGTGCCGCGTGACACGTTGGCCTCGGCGGCCACATCGAAGATCGTCGCGCGTCTCGGTCGATCCGTGGGCTGGGCCATGTGCTCATGCTACTGCCGCCCAAACGCTGGTGTGGGTACGTGCACAGGGTTGACAACTCCGCGAACGGCACTTACTCTGTGAACGTTCCCAGATCACCTTGGCTTTTTGGCTTGGATATTTCTGTGAACGTGCACAGAACGTCCCATCGACAGAGCCGTTGACCCGCAGGAGGCACCATGGACGAGACCATCGCCCCGCGCCGCTGGCAGTCGTCGTCTGTGCTCTACGGCTGTGACTACAACCCCGAGCAGTGGAGCCGGGACATCTGGGATGTCGACGTCGCCCTGATGCGCGAGGCGGGCATCCGTCTGGTCGCGATCAACATCTTCGGCTGGTCCACGTTGGAGCCCCGCCCGGGCGAGTACGACTTCGAGGGGCTCGACGCGATCATCGAGTTGCTCCACGCCAATGGCATCGCCGTCAACCTGGGCACAGGAACGTCATCACCTCCCGCCTGGCTGACCACTCGGAATCCGGAGATCCTGCCGGTGCTCGCCGATGGCACCACCCGCTGGCCGGGCGGCCGACAGGCCTGGTGCCCGAGCTCGCCGGTGTTCCGCGCAGAGGCCTTCGGCCTAGTCGCGAAGGTCGCCGAGCGCTACGCGGCGCACCCCGGCGTGGCGCTCTGGCACGTCTCGAACGAACTCGGCTGCCACAACGCGCTGTGCTACTGCGACGTCTCGGCCGCCGCGTTCCGCCGCTGGCTGGAGACCCGGTACCGCACGATCGACGCTCTCAACGATGCCTGGGGCACCTCGTTCTGGAGCCAGCGGTACGGAGCGTGGGAAGAGATCCTGCCACCGCGCGCGACGCTCTCGGCAGGCAACCCGGGGCAGCGGCTCGACTTCGCGCGCTTCAGCTCCGACGAGCTGCTCGACTACTACCGCGGCGAAGCAGACATTCTGCGCGCTGCGAGCAGTGCTCCGGTCACCACGAACTTCATGGTGACCGCACACATCCGGTCGCAGGACTACTGGCAGTGGGCGAGCGACATGGATGTCATCGCGAACGACCACTACCTCGACAGCCGGCTGCCGCATCCCACGAGTGAACTCTCCTTCGCGGCCGACCTGACTCGCGGCCTCGCTGCCGGCGAGCCGTGGATGCTGATGGAGTCGTCCACGGGAGCAGTCAGCTGGCAGCCGCGCAACCTCGCCAAGGCACCGGGGCAGATGCTGCGCAACAGCCTGACCCACGTCGCCCGCGGCGCCGACGCCGTGTGCTTCTTCCAGTGGCGCGCGTCCCGGCAGGGCGCGGAGAAGTTCCACTCGGCACTTCTGCCGCACGCCGGCATCGACTCGACCGCCTGGCGCGAGACCCTGGAGCTGGGCGCGGCCCTCGAGGCGATTACCGAGGTTGCCGGGAGCCGGGTGGATGCCTCCGTCGCGCTCGTGTTCAGCTGGCAGTCCTGGTGGGCGACCGAGGGTGACTCGCAGCCCTCATCGGATGTGCGGTACCTCGACGAGGTGCACGCGGCCTACGAGGCTCTGCGCGCGAGCGGCGTGACGGTCGATGTGGTTGCTCCCGGCAGCGACCTCAGCGGCTACCGCGTGGTGGTCGTGCCGTGCCTCTACCTTGTCTCAGACGACGCGGCGAGTTCGATCTCCGCGTTCGTCGCCGCGGGTGGAACGGCGCTCGTCACCTACTTCTCTGGCGTCACCGACGAGAGCGACCGCATCCGCATGGACCCGACGGGCGCGACCACGCCCGGCGCCTTCTCAGCGATGCTCGGAGCCTGGACCGAGGAGTATTTCCCCCTGCTGCCCGCGGAGACCCGCACGCTCAGTGCCGGTTCGGCGGCGTCACGGTGGACAGAGATCGTGCGGCCAACGACCGCGGAGACCGTCGAATCCTTCGTCGACGCCGCGGTCGTTGGTTCGCCCGCAATCACCCGCAATGGGTTCGGCGCGGGCGTGGCCTGGTACGTGGCCACGGCACTCGACGAGCCGAGCTTCGCGACGCTGGTTGCCCGCGTGCTCGCCGAGGCCGGCGTCACGGGTGCGGGTGACAGCGAGTTCGAGGTCGTATCGCGGTCGTCGGACGCCGGAAGCTGGCTCTTCGCCATCAACCACTCGGCCGAATCCCGCACACTGGATGCGACCGGCACGGAGTTGCTGACCGGAGCGGTCGTGGCGGGCTCGCTCACGATCCCTGCGGGTGCCGTGCGGGTCGTACGCATGACTGCGGAGAGGA
>JBDUEC010000037.1:0-13878 GCA_040002655.1 Rhodoglobus sp.
CGTGGATCTCGGCCAGCACCCCCAACGCGGCGTTCAGGTTCGCGACGACGAGCGCGGTGGGCAGCAGTCCTGCGGCCAGCAGCTCGCCGACGGCCGCGCGGCCGTTCTGGCCCGAGTAGCCGAGCGCGGTCATCCAGCTCTGCCGCACCGGAAATCCGGCTTCGGCCATGGCCGCGAGGTAGGCGGCGCGGCGGCGAAGCCCCGTGTAGCTGTTGGTTGCGCCACCGACGTAGCCGATCTCGGTGTGCCCGAGCGAGCGCAGGTGGTCGACAGCAGAGCGGATGCCAGCCGCGTCATCCAACACGATCGTGCTGTGCGAGCCGTCGTCGATCGAGTTGATCACAACGATCGGTGTCGACCCGGCGGCGAGGGTGTCGAGGTTTGACGCGAGCGCGCCGTCGGGCAGTTGCAGGATGACCCCGTCGACCCTGCCCTCGGCCACGAGTCGACGTAGCCACTCGCTGTCACCCTCGAGGTGCTCCGCGCGGCCCAGCACGAGCGCGTAGCCGCGCGCCGCCGCCTCGTCCTCCGCGCCGCGCGCGAGCTCGGAGTAGACCGCACTCGTCACATCCGGCACGACCAGGGCGATGGTTCGCGTGCGTGAGGTGCGCAGTGACCTGGCCGCGTTGTTGGGCACGTACTGCAGCTCGCGGGCGGCCGCGAGAACCCGCTCACGCGTCTCGTCGGTGACCCTCAGCTTCGCGTCGCCGCTCAGAATCCTCGAGACGGCGGCAGTGGAGACCCCCGCGAGGGAGGCGACGTCGCTGATCTTGGCCATGCTAGAAGTGAACCACCTCGTTGGTTGCCATCGAGCGATAGATGGCATCCACGACGTCAAGTGTCTTCACATTGTCACTGACGGCGCTACGTGGCGTTGACCCGGTCTGGATCGCCTCGAGCACGGAGCCCATCGAGCCGATGAAGGCGTGGGGGAACCAGCGCTGGGTCACCGGGTATGGCATCCAGCCATCCGTGGGGGCGACGGTGCTGAACACCTCGAGCGTGTCCGGCCTGCCCGTGGGGTAGTCGTACATCAGCCCGAGCGTGCCGCGAATCGCGCCCTGCGTGCCGTCGATCCGGAACTCGGCGGTGTTGTCGCCGCCCGCGTTCATGTGGTTCGCGAACACGTAGGCGGAGCTGCCATCCGGGTAGGTGTATGTGGTGGTCGTGCGGGTCTCCCCGACCGGATACTGGCCCGGCGTTCGACCGGCGACCGCGTACACGGAGGCCGGCTCACCCATGAACCAGCGCACGACGTCGTGGTAGTGGATCGAGTGCACCATGATCTCGAGGCGCTCCATCTCCTTGGCCCACGACCAGAGGGCCCAATCCGTGAAGACATTCACCGTGATCGAGAACGAGGTGACCTCACCGAGCCAGCCCAGCTCGACCATGCGGTGAGCGGCGGCGATCCCCTCGTCGAAGCGCAGCTGCTGGTTGACGGCCGCGACCACACCGGCCGCGGCTGCCGCGTCTGCCAGTTCGCGGCCGACCTGCGGGTTCACGGCGAAGGGCTTCTGGGCGAGGATGTGCTTTCCCGCCGCGGCGGCCGCGAGGAAGATCGGCGGCTGGTGGGCGACCGGCACCGCGATGTCGATGACCTCGGCCGTGGTCTCGGCGAGCAGTTCGTCCAGGTTCGCGTACACATTCGGGATGCCGTGCCGGGCGGCAACGTCCGTCGCGTGCGCCGCGTCGACATCCGTGATCCCCACAACCTCGAGCCCCGCCAGCGCGTAGGCCGGCAGGTGCGCTCCGTCGACGATTCCGCCGGCGCCCACGATGGCGATGGGGCGCTTCTGGTCGGCGGGAACGGTGAGGTGGCAGTACTCCGAGATATCGGTGAACAGATCGATCATGAGGCCCTCGCTGCCTTCGCGTCGCGGTACTTCACCGTCTGCAGGTGCTCGCAGTACAGCACAAGTTGCTCGTCGTCGGCGCGGAACACCTCGTAGGAAACGGAGATGAGCCCGAGGTCCTCGTACTTCGGGGTCTTCGAAACTACGGTGCGCATGGCGTAGATCGTGTCGCCGAGGAACACGGGCTTGATGAACCGGAGGCGGTCGTACCCGTAGCTGAAGGTGTTCACGTTGTTGTGAGCGAACAGGCCCATGCCGAAGGTGAAGACGAGCGCGCCGGGCACGAGACGCTTGCCGAAGATGCCCTCCTCGCGGGCCCAGATGTCGTCGGCCACGTAGGGATGCAGGTCCATCAGCAGGGCGCTGAAGAGCATCGATTCGCCCTCCGAGATGGTGCGACGGATCGACCGGTCGACCTCGCCGATCTCGAAATCTTCGTAGAGCTTCACTTCCTGGTTCCAGACCGGAACGGTGTAACGGTCTTCAGGCACCGAGATCTTCTTGGTCATCGTTCGACTGCTCCTTCTGTGAATTCGGCCTTGATGGCTGCGGTGTGTTCGCCGAGCCGCGGTGCGCCACGCGTGGTCTTGAGCGGGTGGCCGTCGAAGCGCACGGGCGCGCGCGTGGTCTGCAGCCGCACCGGCTCGCCGCCGTCCGCGGCGCGGCGCTCAACCGTCTGGGTCATGTCCAGGGCGCGGAACCCGTCGTGCTCGACCAGTTGGGGCAGGGTCAGTACCGGCGCGCACCAGACGTCGGCGGCATCCAGGATCGCCAGCCAGTGTTCGGTGGATTGTGTGGCCAGGTGATCCGCCAGCGCGCGAGTAATCGCGGTCTGTTCGGTCCACCAGGTCTGCGGGTCGGTGTACTGCTCGAGCTGCTTCAGCCCGATCAGCGCGCCGAGCTCTGTCACAGAGGTCATGGCGATCGACAGGTAGCCGTTCGCCGTCGGGTAGACGCCGTACGGCGCCTGCAGGAAGGCGTGCGCCGTGTTGCGCGCGCCGCGCTTCACCTGAATTGACGAGTCACCCAGGTGTGCACTCAGCAGCTCGTATTGGAGGTCGAGCATCGACTCCAGAAGGCTGGTGTCCACTCGCCCGCCCTTGCCGGTGCGCTCGCGACGGAGCAGGGCCGCGGTGATTCCGCTGGCGAGGTGGATGGACGAGATGATGTCTGCGAGCGCGATCCCCACCGGCACGGGCGGGTCCTCTTCACTCCCGTTGAGCCACGGAAGCCCGGACAGCGACTGGGCCAGCAGGTCCTGTCCGGGGCGATCCCGCCACGGACCCTCGGTGCCGTACCCGGTGACGCTCGCGTAGACGATCCCAGGGTTGACCGCCGCGACCGCGTCGTAGCCGAAGCCGAGCCGCTCCATGATGCCTGGGCGGAAGTTCTGGATGATCACATCCGCTTTCGCGACGAGCGCCCAGACTCCGGGCAGGTCGTCCTCGTTCTTCAGGTCAGCCGCGTAGCTCTCCTTGTTGCGATTGGTGATGTGGAACGACAGGGTGTCGCCATCCTCCACGATTCCCGCGAAGGCCAGCCGCCGCCCGATGTCGCCACCCTGCGGGCGCTCGATCTTGATCACGCGCGCACCGAGGTCACCCAGTCGCATCGCCGCCATGGGCGCCGCGAGGAACTGGCTGAAGTCGAGTACGAGAATGCCCTCCAGGGGCAACGGTTCCGCGCTCATGAGACGTCCAGCGAGTACGCCCTGATGGCCGTGCGGTACAGGATGTCGTCCTGCTGCGCCGTGCTGAGGTGGCCGATCACCTGGCGCTGGGCCAGCCAGACGCCCTGGAAGTCGCCCGCGAGCACCGACACCGGCCAGTCGCTGCCCAGCATCAGGCGCTCAGAGCCGAAGTGCTCCACGGCGTGGTCCACGTAGCGCTGCCAGTCCGACCAGGTCCAGTTCGCAGCGGATGCGGTGTTGAGTCCAGAGATCTTGGCGCTCACGTTGGGCCGGGCCGCGACATCCGCGATGAGTGACGCCCACGGTTCCCAGCCGCCACCGGCGATGTCCGGCTTGGCGAGGTGGTCGAGTACCAGGGTGAGCTCCGGATGCCGGTCCGCGAGCTCCGCGAGCATCACCAGGTGATCGGGCAGCACACTCACCACGTCGAGCGTGAGCCCGTGCGGCTGAAGCAGCTTGATTCCCGCGGTGACGTCGTCCCGCAGCAACCAGCGCGGGTCAGCGTAGTTGTGGTTGAGCACCCGGATGCCGCGCACCAGGGGCGAGGTGGCGTAGAGGTCGAGGGCAGCAGCGGCCTCGTCCACCCGGTCGAGCGGGGCCCACGCCACAACGCCGCGCACCACGGGAACGGCAGCGGCCACCGAGAGCATGTAGAAGCTGTCCTCGTAGCTGTCGGTCGCCTGCACGAGCACGGTCGCGGTGATTCCGGCAGCCGCGACATCCGCTGCCACGTCCTCGGGCCCGAAGTCAGCCTCCAGGGGCGCTCCGATTCCCTCGAGCCAGTCGTAGCGGCGCTCGGAGGGCTTCCAGAGGTGTTGGTGCGTGTCGATCATCTGCGCGGGCTGGTACAGGTCGCTCATGTGTGGTCTCTCACTGTCTGTGGTTGGGCTGGTTGACGGTTGACGAGATAGATGTGGACGAAGGCGACAACGACGTCGCCGTGCTGGTTCCTGACTTCGACCTGTTCCTCGGCGATGCCGAACTTCTCCGGCTGCTTGGCGTGGTCGCGTAGGGCGCTGATGCTGCTGTGTGAGGTGATCGTGTCGCCGATGTGCACCGGCTTGATGAATCGAACCCTGTCGTAGCCGTAGCTCATCGCCTGGTCGTTGATCTCCCCCGCAAGCATGCCGACTCCCATCGACAGGATGAGGGTGCCATGAGCCATCCGCTGGCCACCGGGCAGGGTTTTGGCGAATTCGGCGTCCATGTGGTGCGGGAAGAAGTCACCGGTCTGGCCGGCGTGCAGCACGATGTCCGCCTCGGTCACGGTGCGCCCGTGGCTCACCCGGGACGACCCGAGTTCGTACTCCTCGAAGTAGGTCACAGGATCGGCTCCTTCAGGTGGATCTCGGGCAGGTTCTCGATCGCGTCGAGCACCTCGTCATCGACCCGGCGGGCCACGATCGCGTCGCGCACGATGTATGACAGGGCCAGCTGCAGGTCGGGCCAGCCGAGCACGCGTGGGCGAACCCAGGCGCGCTCGAGGGTGCGCAGGGTGTTGCGCAGAAAGCCGTGGGTCAGCTGGTTCGCCGCCTCGCTGCGCCAGGCGCGCAGGTTGCCCGGCTGCCCACCGCCCGCGGTGTACGCTCCGACCTGCGCCTCAGCACCGGCCAGAATACTCACCGCGGCGATCGAGAGTTCCGGATGCAGCGTGGTCGCCGATACGGCGACGCCGGCACCACCGAGCGTGGCCCCACTGGCTCGCCCATCGAACGAGGGGATGTCGTCGTAGGCCAGCAGCTTCGGCCGGAAGCCCACCCGCGAGTAGTTGGTGTAGCCGTAGAGCGCAACGCCCACGCTGTAGTCGTCACCGCCCACGAGGGCCTCGGCGACGTCGATCGGATTCGCGGTGGAGCACCACTCGGGCACGGCTTCGGCCAGACGGATCATGAACTCGATCGCTTCGGCGGCTTTGCCCCTGTCCAGGAAAGCGCCGGGGGTTGCGAGCGGAGTTCCGTACTGCGCGAGCAACGTCGCGAACGTGCTGAAGGCATCCACCGGTTTCCAGGGCCACAGCACCTGGCCACGCCGGGCGAGGTCGAGCACGTCAGACCAGTAGACGGGTGCTCCGTCGGCGAGATCCGGGCGGAAGGCGCTGACCTGGGCCGCGGCATCCACTCCCAGTCCCCACTGGCTGCCCCGGTAGCGGTACGACTCGTGGGAGGCGCCGACGCTCTCCCGCCCAAGGTCTTGCAGCGCATCGATGCCGTCGAGTGCCAGCAGCGCCCCGGCCTCCACGGCATCTGGTACGTGCGGGTGGTCAATGACCATCACGTCGAAGTCGCCGGCGAAGTCAGCCACGTGCTGGTCACCGAAGGCGAGCAGCGATCGCGCTTCCCACTCGATCGTCACCCCGAGGCGCTCGACGAGGAGTGGGTCTGCCGCGCGGAGGCCGCCGACACCACGCGGGTGGTCCCACGTCATGCCTTTGAGGACGACCGGGCCGATCGCCGACTGCTCTGTCATGGTGCGATCATACGATAAATCGATTTACTGATCAAGTGCCGGTCGGATGCCCAGCTCAGTCAGTGTGGAAGATCTCCGGAATCTCTTTCCACCACTCACCCTCGGCGCGATCCTCAACGGGGCGCTGCAACGGCATGCAGACCGCCCACCACTCCTGTGTCTTGGGGTCTTTTGCCATGGCGGCCGAGTCGGCCTCGAAGTCGTCGCCCACGTACTCGAAGTAGGAGAACAGCAGTTCGCCGTAACGGTAGATCGAGTAGTTGGTGATGTTGCTCGCCGAGATCTGCTCCAGCACCGCTGGCCAGACCGCGGCGTGCAGCCGCTCGTACTCCTCGACGTGCTCCGGCGCGATGCCGATGACGGATGCGATGCGCTTCATGGTGAGCTCTTCCTTACTCTGCGAGCGCGGCAGCCAGCGCCGCGGGTGGACCGTCGACCCAGTCGCTCTCGAACCCTACGCCGGGCAAGGTTGGTGCGTGCACATCCCCGGCGGCATCGACATCGGCGGGCCGGCGGGCCGGGTTCGAATCGATGAGCGACTCGTAGTAGGTCGTGTTGCTGATCGACATGCACAGGTGACGGTTTGCAACGCCAGGGCCGTGCACCTCTGCACGCAGCAGGAAGGCATCGGCCAGGTGCGCGGTGCGCATCGCACCCGTGAACCCGCCTCGGAGTCCCGTGCTCGTGCGCACCGCGGCGGCACAACCGGCCGCGATGAAATCGGCGGTCTTCATGTGCGAGCCCTCCGCGACCTCAGCGACGATGAGCGGAACATCCACTCGCTCGGCCAGGCGCTGGTAAGCATTGACGCTGAATTCGCGCATTGGCTCCTCGTACCAGAGGTAGTCGGCGGCGCTGAGAGCCTTGCCGAGGTAGGTCGCGTCAAGCAGGTCGAAGCCGGCCGAGCCGTCGTACATCAGCGGCACGTCTGCGCCCACGTGTTCGCGCAGCGCCTCGGAGAGCCGAGCATCTTTGCGCGCATCGCCCCACGCGTGCAGCTTGATCGCGGTGTAGCCGAGTTCGAGGCATTGGTCGGCCACGTCGAGGTACTCCTCGATCGACCCGAAGGTCACCGTGGACGCGTACGCGGGCAGCGACTCACGGGCGGACCCGAGCAACTGGTAGACGGGCAGGTTGACCGCCTTGCCGGCGATGTCCCAGAGCGCCACATCAACGACCCCCTGCACGAACACCGGGAACCGGTCGATGCGATCGAGTTCCCAGACCCGCTCCCAGAGGTACTCGCGGGCGATCGGATCAACGCCGATCAGTTCCGCGCGCAGTCGGCGGTCGACGACATCCTCGAGCATCGCGCCGCGCAGGGCGAAGGCGATGCCGCTGATGCCTGCGTCGGTGTGGATCACCAGCCAGGCGCCGCCGATCTCGGGCTCGGAGCCGGGCAGGCCCTTTCGCCATACGAATGGCGGATCGTAGGCCGGCACTGTGACCCGCACCACGTCGACGGCTGTGATGATCACGGCGAACCTTTCGGGGTTGTGCAGGCGCTACGCCGCACTCCGGCACGGAAATGGTTCCCCTGCGGCGCGGCGCTCGACGCGCCGCAGGGGAGGTCGATCAGCTCTTGACGGAGCCAGCCAGCACGCCGCGCACCAGCAGGCGGGACGACAGCAGGAACACGATCAGGATCGGCAGGGCAACCACCAACCCCGCGAGCGCGATCTCGGGCCGGGCGATCACGCTCTGCTGCGCTCCATTGCCCGGGTTGAGCGCTGGCGTGGAGCTGAACAGGATGCCCAACCCCACCGGCAGGGTGTAGTTGGACGCTGAGCCCAGCAGCACGTACGGCAGGAAGTAGTTCACCCACGCCGCGCTGAAGCTGAAGAACGCCAGCATTCCGAGCAGGCCACGCGAGAGCGGCAGCGCGATCCGGAAGAAGGTCGTGAACTCGCCGGCACCATCCATGCGCGCCGCCTCGTAGACGTCCTTCGGGATCGAGGTCGAGAAGTAGATGTAGGAGAGGAATACCCCGAACGGATAGAACGAACTGGTGAGAATCACGGCCAGCGGCGTATCGAAGAGCCCCAGGTTCGAGATCTCGATGAACAGCGGCAGCACGAGCGCCACCGGCGGAACGATCATGGCGACCAGGGTGACGATGAGCAGCGTGCGCTTGAACGGGATTGCCGTCGCCGCGAGCGCGTAGCCGCCGAGGATCGCACTGATGCAGGAGATGCCGACGATCGCCAGCGTGTAGAGGATGGAGTTCACCAGCCACTGCACAATCACGCCGTCCTGGAAGGTCAGCAGGTGCTGCCACGCACTGATGTAGTTGCCGAAGGTGCCGAACGAGAACGGGAAGTCGTCGTTGAGCTGGGTCGCGGACTTCGATGGCGCGATGATCAGCCAGATCATCGGGATCACGCTGAGCAGCGCGTAGACGATCAGGCCGATCCAGACGACGGTGCGACCCGTCGCCCCACCGATGCTCCGCTCGCGGGGGGCGTGGCTGGCGTTGTGGGAGCGCGCGACGACGGGCGCGGCATCCAGTGCTTCTGTGGTCATTTCTCTTTCACTCCTGCTCCGTCGAAGAAGTCCGTTCGGAAGATCACGAAAATCGCACCGATCATGCAGACGAGCAGCAGCATGAACGACAGCGCCGCGGCCCCGCCGAAGTTGTTGTTCTGGAAGGCGAAGGTGTAGCTGAGCTGGTTGAGCGACCAGTTGGACGCGAGGCCCGGGTACACCGAGGCCGAGATCAGCTGCGGCTCGACGAAGACCTGGAGGCCGGCCGCGAACACCAGGATGCCCATGTAGACGAGGTACTTCTGGATGAGCGGCAGCTTGATGCGCCAGCCGATCTGCCAGGCATTAGCCCCGTCGATGCGGGCAGCCTCGAGAATGTCGTCGGAGATGGACTGCAACGAGCCGTACTGCACGACGATCCAGTTACCCGCGCCGGTGAAGAAGGCCATCAGTGCGAAGATCCAGG
Source organism: Rhodoglobus sp. (assembly GCA_040002655.1). Classification (GTDB taxonomy): domain Bacteria; phylum Actinomycetota; class Actinomycetes; order Actinomycetales; family Microbacteriaceae; genus Rhodoglobus. The sequence goes on from JBDUEC010000037.1 coordinate 8,963, forward strand.
CGAGGTTGTCACCGCGCCAGATCTGGCCGCCCTGGGTGATGCCGAGAGCGTGAAGCACGTCCTGGTAGGGGCTCAGCGTTGGCTCGAGCAGGAAGTACCAGACGAGCACGGCCGTAGCGCCCGTCAGGGCTGCCGGCACGATGTACATGAGTCGCAGCGGCAGGTTCCATCGGCCCTGCACGGTGTCGAGCAGCAGCGACATGAGAGCCACCACGATGAGCATCGACGGCACGTACAGCAGCAGGAAGATGCCGACGTTGATGAGGGCCGGCAGGAACCGGAAGTCCTGCAGCGCGAGCAGGTAATTGAGCGGACCGCCGTCGGGATTGAGGGTCGCCTTGTTGAAGGAGGTCCCGATGGCGAAGATGATGGGCACTATTCCGAACGCGACGAGGAGCACCAGATACGGCGCGAACATGATCGTTCCCGCGAACAGGCTCCCCCTGTTTACCTTTGAGCGCGACACTGCAACCCTTTCGATGAAACCGAGCGGCGCCGGGAAGCCGTGAAGCTTCCCGGCGCCACCCAGAGTGCTACTTGGTCTCTACCTTGTACCCGGATGACGGCGCGAGCTGCTGCAAGCTGCCCGCGAAGTCATCGAGCGCCGTCTTCAACGACTTGCCGCCGTTGATGTCGGCCTGGAGGACCGTTCCGATCTGACCCACGAAGGCGAAGCGCACCGGGCGGTCCACCTGCGAGATCTTCGGAGCTCCGTCGGCCATGGCCTCGTACACGTTGTTCGCGTAGTACGGGTCCTTCGAGATGCGAGCCTCCCAGAGCTTGTTCGCCGGGCCGTATGCCGGGAACGTCGGGGTGGACTCGGCGGTGGCCATCCAGTCGGATGTGGTCATCCACACCGCGGCGTCGGCAGCTGCCTGCGGGAACTTGGAGTGAGCGGAGACCGTGAAGACTCCACCGCCCCATGCACCCGAGCGGTTGTCGTCGCCGGTGCCCCAGGTGGGCATGTTCGCCGCGGCGATCTCGCCGGCTGGAACGCCCCACGAGGCCTCGGGGCGGATGACGAAGTCACCAAACCACGACGGGCCGAGGGTCATCGCGACCTTGTCCTGCTTGGCAACGTCTGCGATGAATCCGGCGTCGAAGCTGGAGCGGGTGTCGAGCACCTTCGCGTCCACGAGCGGCTGAACGAGATCTGCCACCCGCGTGCACTTGGGGTCGCTCGGAGCGATCCGCACGACGTTGGCGGCGGTGATGTCGGCCAGCGGGCACTCACTGGACTGCAGGAACTCCGCGTAGTAGCCCTGGTCGCCGATGGCGCCGGCGACGTAGCCGGTTCCCTCGAGCTTCATTGCCGTGGCGGCGAACTCTTCCATCGTCGTCGGAACCGTGAGGCCCAGCTCGGTGAAGATCTTCGTGTTGTACCAGAGCACCGTGTTGGCGAGGTCGTTCTTCAGGCAGTAGTACTTGCCGTCGAACAGGCAGTCACTGTTGCCCTCGCCGAAGCCGTCGAAGATGTCCTTCGAGACCAGGTCGGTGAGGTCGGCGGCATAGCCGTTGCCCGGATCCAGGAACTGGGCGGTGTCTGCGGCTGTGCCGAAGATCACGTCGGGCCAGCCACTCTTCGTGCTGTTGTGCAGTGCAATCTTGGTTTGCGCGTCAGCCTGGGCGATGACCTCGATCTTGATGTCGACCTTGCCTGCCATCTCCTTCTTGTACTCCTCGGCCTGCGGAACGCGAGGGGTATCTACCCAGAGCAGGAGGCTGGGCTTGTCGCCCGATCCGCCGGATGAGCTGCTCGTACATGCTGCGAGGCTCAGCGTCATCGCCGCCACCGCAACGATGCCGACTACAAGTCGTTTCATTGGTGCTTTCCTTTCGTGCCGTGAAGGAACGAAGAAAAGCTTCATCGCTCCGGTGAAAAGTGATTCTACATGATTTCACAGAATCCTATATAGTATCTTTTATCGGGCCCGGGACGGGCTTTCGGGTACCCTGCTTGCGCGGGAATGAACCGGATGGATCCCTTCTCAGTGAAGAGAGAGCAGCGCGTCATGGCTGAACAAGCACAGGCCCTGGTGGCCATCGTCACCGGCGCGGGGTCGGGGATCGGGCTGGCAACCGCCCAGAAGCTCGTCGCTTCCGGCGTTCGCGTCTTCGGCTTCGACATGCGGGCCGGCGCGATGGACGGCGTCGCCGAGTGGATCCAGTGCGACATCGGCTCGGCCGAATCGGTCGCCGCCGCCTTCGCCCGGTTCGCCGAGCAGTCGACCGTGCTCGACATCCTGGTGAACAACGCTGGCATCGGCGCCGTCGGCAGCATCGAGGACGCCACCGAAGACGAGTGGGCAACCGTGCTCAACATCAACGTCGTGGGAACCGCCCGGGTCAGCAGCGCGGCGCTGCCCTTCCTGCGAGGCAGCGCTGCACCCGCGATCGTCAACACGTGTTCCATCGCGGCGAGCGTCGGGCTGCCGAAACGCGCGGTCTACTCGGCGAGCAAGGGGGCGGTCGAGGCGCTGACGCGCGCGATGGCCGCCGACTTCATCCACGAAGGCATCCGGGTGAACTGCGTCAACCCCGGCACGGCAGACACCCCGTGGGTCACCCGCCTACTCGACCAGGCCACCGACCCCTCCGCCGAACGTGCCGCACTGGAGCAGCGCCAGCCGAGCGGTCGACTCGTGACAGCGGATGAGGTGGCAAGCGCGATCGTGTTCCTCACCGACCCAGCCCAGGCCGCGATCACCGGCACGGTGCTTGCGGTGGACGGCGGAATGAGCGGCCTCCGTGTCGCTTCCAAATAGCCGCACCGCCCCTCGGCTGCGCGTGCGCCTTCGGCTATACGATGTTCGATATCCGTGTCGAGCACTCGACCGAGCGGTTGAGTAGGGACGAACGATGGCGAAAGACATAGCGCGGCGCACGGGCGCCGGTCCGCGTCGACTCGTCCTGGCCGACGGCACCTACGACGCGATCAAGGCGATGATTCTCGACCACGAGATCTCGCCAGGCGAGCACGTCGGCATCGATGAGCTCGCTCGTGACCTCTCCGTCTCGCAGACGCCGGTGCGCGAGTCGCTCGCACGCCTCGAGGCTGACGGACTCGTCATCAAGATTCCGCTGCGCGGCTACGAGGCAACGGCCCTGCTCACCGTGCAGGAATTCGATGACCTGTTCCAGTTCCGAGGCGTCGTCGAGCCATGGGCCGCGACCGAGGCGGCACGGCACGGCACGCGCACCGACCTCGCGGCACTGGATGCGGAGCTGGAGCGCGCCGAGCACATCTCCCGCTCCGGTGCCGCCTCTGACTACCCCGAGTTCATTGAGCACGACACGCGCTTCCACGCCCTGGTCGCCCGGGCATCCGGCAATCGCTTCGTCGAAGACGCCTTCGTTCGCACCCACTGCCACATGCACCTGTTCCGCGTCTACCGCGCAAGTGTGGCGATCGGCGAGACCGATGCGAGCGAAGGCGGGTTCGTCAAGAACCTGTTCGCCGAGTACTACGAAGGCGGGCGGCAGCCCCTCGCGCTGTCCGAGCACGTGGACATCGCCAGCGCGATTACCCGCGGCGACGGGCCCACGGCCGGGGAATTGATGCGCGCCCACATCGAGTCATCGCGCAAGCGCTTCATCCCCGCGGTCGAAGCCCTGAACGTCAGGGCTTAACCTCCCCGCCTTCTCCCAGAATCCGGGTCTTGACGGGGCATCCGCTCAGGTCAATCATGGTGGGCATGTCCCTCATTGCAGTGCAGTCATGACGGCCGCCGCGCTCGAGATGGCACTCGGCTTCACCCCCGAGGACCTGACCAGCAACCGGGCCGGAAAACTCTCCCCCACCCAACAGGTCAAGATGACCAAGAATCGCGGCCGGAGCCAGGTGATCAACCTGGTGATGGGCGGCATCTTCATCGTCTTCCTCATCGTGATCGGTGTCGTCGTGCTGCCGGGCCTGATGGCGCCGCAGCCTGCGAACTCGTCGGCGATTCCCGCGCCGATCATCATCGGCGTTGGTGCGTTCGTCGCGCTCATCATCGTCTTCACCGTGTTCAGGTCACGGCGCAAGATAACCGGGATGGATGGCGCCGTACTGTCGGTCGAGGGCGTTGTGAAGACCAGGTCGGGCGCGTTCGGGGATGCCAACCAGTTCGCCTCGACCGGCATGGTCTACCGGGTCAAGATCGGATCGAAGACGTTCGCGGTGAGCACGCAGGCGCAGGTCGACGCGTTCGACGACGGCAAGACCTACCGCGGCTACTACGTGGACAGCACCGTTCCGATCCTGGTGGCCGCCGAAGAGATTTGAGTTCTACGCGCCGGATTTGCCGGCGTCGGTCACGGTGACATCCGTGCGGTGGAAGTTCTGGAACGAACGGGATGCCGTCGGCCCGCGCTGCCCCTGGTAGCGCGAGCCGTACTCGCCGGAGCCGTACGGGCTCTCCACCGGGGACGACGTGCGGATGAAGCACAGCTGGCCGATCTTCATGCCCGGCCACAGCTTGATCGGCAGCGTCGCGACGTTGGAGAGCTCCAGCGTGACGTGTCCGGAGAAGCCGGGGTCGACGAAGCCGGCCGTGGAGTGGGTGAGCAGTCCGAGGCGGCCGAGCGAGCTCTTGCCCTCCAGCCGCGCCGCCACATCGTCGGGCAGCGAGACGAGCTCGTAGGTCGAGCCCAGCACGAACTCTCCGGGATGCAGGATGAACGGCGCATCCGGTTCCACCTCGACCAGGTGGGTGAGGTCGGGCTGGTCTTCGGCCGGGTCGATGAACGGGTACTTGTGGTTGTCGAACAGTCGGAAGAAGCGGTCCAGCCGCACGTCGATCGACGACGGCTGCACCATGGAGAGGTCGAGCGGTTCGAGCCCGATGCGTCCGGATGCCAGCTCGGCCTTGATGTCCCGGTCAGAAAGCAGCATTCGCCCAGACTAGCTAGAATCGTCTTCGTGCTGCGCAGGC
>JBDUEC010000038.1:0-13739 GCA_040002655.1 Rhodoglobus sp.
CCTGCGGCCTCTCGGTCCCAAACCGAGCGCTCTACCAAGCTGAGCTACGCCCCGGATCGTGCGGTATTCACCGCTCACCGGCAGGCGTTGTGCCTGCCCGAAAATTGGCCTTCGCAAGTCTAGCTGAGTTCACCCGGTGGTTCGCCGGGGGTCGGGGCGCATGTATTAGGCTTTTCACTGCACGTTCGCCCAGGGCGTTCGTTGCGGGGATGTAGCTCAATGGTAGAGCCTCAGTTTTCCAAACTGATGGCGCGGGTTCGATTCCCGTCATCCCCTCGAAAAGGAAGCCGGTCCGCGCCCCTCCAGGGGTGTGGGCCGGCTTCCTTTTCGAATTAGGCACGTGAATCGAATGGGCCCGCGCTGGGCAGTCAGCCGCGTTGCGGAGCTTGCGGAGCAACGTGGATGCGGCTCAGTAGGGGATCCCGTCATCCTCGCCTCGCACGACCCACACAGCCACGCCCTGATAGCGTGATTTGGGGCGAGGATGGGAGTTGTTGGTGCGTCACTCTCGATCCGTTGCCGTGATTGTCGGAAGCGCTGCGATTACATGCCTACTCGCCGCATGCAGCGCCGATCCCGCCCCAGCGCCCTCGGCATCCGCTTCCGCCGCGCCGCAAACAGTGGCGACCGGCACCATCGCATCCGAGGACGGCAAGACGAGCGGAGCGGTGCGGGTCACCCTCGCGGCCGATGGCACCTACGGGTTCGACCTCACCGACTTCGCCACGAAGCGCACCGGCGATGTCGAGCTCCTGCTGAACCCGGTCGCGCTCGGCCCCGCAGAAACCTGCCTCGACACGGGGTTTCGGGTCACGCTCGGCAGACTCTCGGCTGATGCGACCCAGGATTTCCACCTGGGCGACATGGTGGACATCGCTGGTGGCGATCCGACATTCCTCGATGAGGTGGTGCTCACCCAGGTGATCCCGGCCGATGTGGAGAACGACTGCGCCGCAACCGTCGTGGCCGCGGCACCGCTGACCTGGACGCTGCCGGACCGTCGCCCTGACCTCACCGTGGTCGACTCCGGCCCCGCTGACGGAGCGAACGGCACCGTCGCGCTCGACGGCACGACCCCGCTCACGTACACGGTCGCAGACGGCGACACTCTGGAGCTCATCGCCGAGCGGTTCGGCATCACGACCGACGACGTGTTCTACCTGAACCCGACGCGCATCCCGAATCCGAAGGACCCGATCGCCCACACCGGCGAGATCTTCAACCTCAGCAAGGCGCACCGGTGACAGCGCTGTTCGCTCGACCCCTGCGCGAGTCCGATCATCTCCCGGTGCTCGCCGCAGTCGCGGAATGGTGGGGCGGCAACGCGAACGCGTCACAGCTCGGACTGCTGCTGCCTCGGCTCTTCTTCCAGCACTTCGCCAACACGAGCACCGTGCTCGAGGACGAGAGCGGCGAGATGCGCGCGTTCCTGGTCGGGTTTCGCTCGCAGTCCGAGCCGGAGGTCGCCTACATCCACTTCGTCGGGGTTGACCCCGGCTACCGGCTCGGCGGCACCGGCCGGGCGCTCTACGAAAGCTTCTTCGAGCGGATGCGGGCGCTCGGCTGCACGGAGGTGCGCTGCATCACGGGCCCACCTAACACCACGTCGCAGGCGTTCCACGCGGCAATGGGGTTCACCGCGAGCGGGGACAGCGTGATCGACGGGGTGCTCGCCTACCCCGACTACGACGGACCTGGGCAGCCGCGCGTCGCCTTCAGTCGAGCGATCTGAACTAGTTGGGCCAGCGCCGCGGCATCCGCTGAGAGGGTGTCGATCGCGGCAATCGCCGAGGCCTAAGCCTCGCCGAGAAGCTGGCGGATGGCGTGGTCGCCAATCGCCGCCATCGCCGGGTTGTCGTCGGAGAAGGTTGCGAACGCCGTGGCGATCAGGATCGCCCACGCCTCCGCCCTGGCGAACAGGAACGGGTCACCGTGGTCGCCCACCGCGGCGAGCAGGCGCGCCCGGTCCGCCGCGTCGAACGTGAGCCAGGCCATCGAAAGGTCGGTGGCGGGGTCGCCGCTGGTGATGTCGCCGAAGTCGATCACGGCGGAGAGACGGCCGTCGAGCGTGAGCAGGTTCGCCGGGTGGAGGTCGCCGTGCAGCCAGACCGGTGGGTGCGGCCAGCCGGGGCGCGTGGAGAGAGTGTCCCAGCGCGCGAGCAGCTCGTGCGCCCTCGGTACCAGGCCGCCGGCGAGACGGCCGCGGAGCACGGCGTCGCGCGTCTCGAGTGGCACACCGCGTACCGGGTTCGCCGGGGCATCTGCTGGCGCTGGCGTGTGCAGTTCGGTGAGGAACTGCACGATGCCCTCGACGGCGGCTCCACGTGCGTGCACGGAGGTCGCCGAGAGCGGAGCACCGCGCCCCCACGGCACGATCGACCAGCTCCACGGGTAGTACGACGTGGGTTGCCCGACGCGCACCGGTTCGGGAACCGCGACACTTAGCCGAGGTGCGAGCACGGGCAGCCAGCGCTGCTCGTTCTCGATCAGTGGCGCCGCGAGGAGGCGACGGGGAAGTCGCACGACCAGTTCGGGCCCGAGCCGGAACATCGCGTTGTCCCAGCCGTTGAGGGGCGCCGACAGATCCAGCCGGGCGAACTCGGGGAACTGGTCGCGGATCAGCTGCGCGACGAGGCGCTCGTCGAGGTCCAGTTCGGCGGGAGGGGCCCCGGCCACGGCCTAGCCGTCGATGCGCTTGAGAACGTGAATCGGAATGAAAACCCCGAGGAACGTCACCAGAATGCCGGCGAAGAACACCGGACCTTCGAAGCCGGTCACGTAGAACGCGTTCCCCATTACGAAGAAACCGCCGACGAAGAGAACGAGCGAAATGACGAAGGCGATGATGTTCACGTCGTCATTCTAGCTAGCGGAGATTGGCTCTCGAAAAAAGTTGAGCTTTGTACCCCTTTGTCCTCTATTATGAGGACACCGCACCCGAATCGACCAGGCGGTAGGTCACATGCCACACCCGAAGTGCCCAGCGGCAGGGCGCCCAGGACCAACCATGTCGCTTGCCCAGGAAACCTCCGCGTTTCTCGCGCCATTCGGCTGGTACCCAGATCCCGCTGGCAGTGCTCTGCTCGGCTGGTGGGACGGGTCGCAATGGACGAAACACCTCGAGTCCCCCCGCCCCGAGGTTCAGCCGGCCGCCGGCTACTCCACTGCGTCCCAACGTCAGGTGCTCGTCGTCCACTAATCGCGCCGCAGCGACCCCCTAGCGCTGCAACCACGCGAGGACGGCGAGCACCCGACGGTGATCGATCCCCGAATCGTCGAGCCCAAGTTTCTGGAAGATCGACGTGACGTTCTTCTCCACCGCTCCGGTGCCGATGAACAGCGCGGCCGCGATCGCGGCGTTCGTGCGCCCCTCCGCCATCAGCCCGAGCACCTCGAGTTCGCGCGGAGTGAGGGATGCGAGCGGGTCGTGCCGGCGTCCGATCAGCTGGGCGACGACCTCTGGGTCGAGCACCGTGCCGCCGGCTGCGATGCGGTGCACGGCATCCTGAAGCTCGGCCAGGGATGCCACCCGATCTTTGAGCAGGTAGCCGATGCCGCCGTTTCCGGTGGAGAGCAACTCCTGCGCGTACGCGACCTCCACGTACTGGGACAGCAGCAGGATCCCCACCTCCGGCCGCAGTTCGCGAGCCCGGATGGCGGCGCGCACGCCCTCGTCGCGGAATGTGGGCGGCATCCGCACGTCGAGCACGACCAGGTCGGGTGCGAGCGCCTCGAGTTCGGCGAGCAGCTGGTCGGCGTCTGGATATGACCCGACGACCTCCACCCCCGCCTCGACCAGCACGCGCACGAGCCCCTCGCGTAGCAACACCGAATCGTCGGCAACGACTACGCGAAGGGGCTCAGGCATACGCCCAGACTATTGGGCGGCTACCACCGTGCTGCTCTGTGCTAGTCCGTACTGCCCCGAGCGGATGTCGTCACCGGCACGTGCGCCGAGATGACGGTCGGTCCCCCGGCCGGGCTCGTCACCTCGAGCGTGCCGCCAAGGCCACGCAGGCGCTCCTCGAGCCCGGACAACCCGTGCCCCGCCACTGTCGTCGCCCCGCCCTTGCCGTCGTCGCTCACGATCACGTCGAGCCAGGTTTCGTCAGGCTCGGGCAGGCGACGCAGGGCCACCCTGAGCTCGATACTCGTCGCGCCGGAGTGCTTGGCGGCGTTGGCGAGTGCTTCGCTGGCCACGAAGTAGGCGTTCCGTTCGATCTCCTGCGGCAGGTCCGTGCCCTCCGGCAGCTCACTGACCACCCGGGTGGGCACCGTGCTGCGCACGGCGGCGGATTCGAGGGCGGCCACCAGACCACGGTCGAGCAGGATCGGCGGCGCGAAACCGCGGGAGAGCGAACGCAGCTCTTCCAGCGCTTCCTTGGACTGCTCCATCGCCTCGGCGATCAGCCCACGAGCCTTCTCGGGGTCTGCGTCCAGCTGGCGCTCGGCGGCGGCGAGGTCCATCTGCAGGCGCACGAGGCGCTGCTGCGGTCCGTCGTGGATGTCCCGCTCAAGGCGGCGGAGCGAGTGCCCCTCTGCGGAGATGGCGGCCCCGCGCGACTCACTGAGGGTTGCGACCTCGCGCTCCAAGGCATCCGATCGGAACGCTGCGAGCACGCCGCGAGCGACCAGCCAATGCATGGCCGTGAGTGCCCTGGTGATGAACGGCAGGGTGGCCAGGAAGATCACGCCGAGCACGAAGTAGATGATGTTGTCGGCGAGACGCACGTCGGCTGCGGAGATCGCGCCGTGCAACAACCAGGTCGAGAGATTCCATTGCTGGTCACCGTTCGGGATGAACGAGTTCCAGAACCAGAACGAGATGCCGCCGAGGCCGGTGGCCACCCAGGTGATCATGATCGACCAGCTGATGGTCTTGAGCGGGAAGTCGATAATCATCGTGTGCAGCAGGTAGAGCCAGTAGTGACCGTTGCCGAGCACAGCGCGCAGCCAGGGGAAGAATCCGGTGCGGGCACGCGCATCTTGCCATTCCGGTCGTTTGATCGGAGCGCGGCCGGTCCACTCGAGCAGGTTGACCTCAAGGGTGCCGAAGCCGCGGGCCACGTAGAGCGCTGCGATCGCGAGCACGACGCCGATGAAGAAGGTGATGATGGTGCCGGCACCCGCGCTGAACAGGCCGATGGTGACGGCGAAGCCCGCGATCGAGATCGGGAACGCGATGAACAGGTAGGCGACTTCTTTGGGCACCCTGCGCCACAGGTCGCCGTAGAGGCTGCCGCGCGGGGCCGTCGTTGTTTCAGTGGTCATGATTCTCTCCTTGGATGGTGCCCGCGTGCTGACCGGGCTTGACGACCACGAACTGACCCATCATCCCCTGATCTTCATGCGCGAGCAGGTGGCAGTGGTACATATAGGGCGAGTTCGGGTCTGCGTAATCGGTGAACTGCATGATGAGGCGGTACTGCACGTTGGGCCGGAGGTAGACGGTGTCTTTCCAGCCGGCGAGCTCGGGTGGGGGCGGCGCCCCGCCGACGCTGAGCACCTGGAACTCGACGTCGTGCACGTGGAAGCTGTGCGGTGCGCCCATCTGGTTCTTCACGTCCCAGATCTCGGTGCTGCCGAGCGTAACGACCTCGTCGATACGGCCCATTTCCATGTCCTGGCTGTTGATCTCGGTGCCGTCCATCTGGAAAGTGCGTTCAGCGTCGGCGTCTTTCTCGGAGAATCGATCGATCGAGACGAGCTTCGCCGGCACCACACCGACGGTGGCGAGCGTCGCCGCCGCACGCAGCTCGATCACGTCGAAGCTGTCGGTGCCGGCGTTCGCGAAGGCGCTGCCGCCGTCGACGCCGAGATCGGGCGGCGTCGAACGCAGCACCACCGACTCCCCCGCGGTCATCGAGACGAGCACTTCGGCGCGCTCGCCGGGCGAGAGCTGGATGTGATCCGTCTGGTAGGGCGCCTCGAGCAGTCCGCCGTCGGTGCCGACCAGTGCGAACATGCGGGCGTCGGCGAACTCGAAGTTGAACACCCGCGCGGGCGACGCGTTCAGCAGGCGCAGGCGCACGACATCCGTTGTCACGTCGAGGTAGGGGCCGAGCGTTCCGTTCACGAGCAACTGGTCGCCGATCGGGCCAACGAAGCCGCGCACGTTCGTGACCAGCTGGTTGTTCGTGTCGAAGCGCACGTCCTGCACGATCACGGGGATGTCATCCACCCCATAGGTGCCGGGCAGGCCGAGTGACTGCTCGGCCGGGTCGTGCAGGATGACCATGCCGGCGAGCCCCTTGGCCACCTGCTCCTCGGTCATCTCGTGCGGATGCGGGTGATACCAGAGCGTGGCCGCCGGCTGGTCGATGGTCCAGTGCGGTGAGCGATCGTCGCCGGCCGCGATCAGTTGGTGTGGCCCGCCGTCCATCGCCGCAGGCAGGTGCATGCCATGCCAGTGCACGGTGGTCGGTTCGGGGAGGTCGTTGTGAATGTTGACCACGACGTCGTCGCCGCGATCAGCGACGATCGTGGGCCCGAGCATCGCGCCGTTGAATCCCCAGGTCGCGGTGGGCTTGCCGGGGAGTAGCTGGCTGGAGCCCGCCTCAGCGGTGAGGTCGAAGACTCGTCGGCCGGCTGCATCCGTCGTCGATTCGGCCAGGGCTGGAATGGCGAGCGGAGTCGCGAAGTCGACGGTGCCGACCGTGGAGATGGTTCCGCCACCCTCCTGGCAGCCGGTGAGGCCCACCGCAACGGATGCCGCGACCGCAGCGGCCGCAAGCGCGACGCCGAGGCGGCGGCGGGTGGTGGTGAGCATGGATCCAGCCTCGCGACTGGCGGGCGCTCGCCCCATCCGGTGCGCTCACGGAAGGGGGTGGGGCTAACCCCCGAGTGCGTTGTGCGTGAAGCGCCCGGCCAGCACTGTCGCATCGACCGGCATAGTGCGCAGCTGCTCGGCCGTTGCGGTCAGCGGATCGATCGGAGTGATCACCAGGTCGGCGGGCTGCCCGACGGTCACGGTCGAGCGCACCGACGCGGCCATCGCCTCGGCGTTCGACACGGACTGCTCCGGATGCCACGGCTCCCGTCCCCCGCGTGCGCGGCCAACCGCCGCGGCCATGGTCACCCACGGGTCCAGCGGAGCGACCGGGGCATCCGAACCGAAGGCGAGGTCGGCCCCCGCGTCGAGCAGGGACCTGAGCACGAAGGCGCGGTCTGTGCGGCCCGTCCAGTAGCGGTCGGCGACGTCGCGGTCATCCATCGCGTGCTCGGGCTGCACGCTCGCGGTCACGCCGAGCGCAGCGAATCGGGCCAGGTCGCTCAGTGCCAGCAGCTGCGCGTGCTCCAGGCGGCCGGTGCATCCGATCTGCTCGAATGCGTCGAGAACGAGCGTGTTGGCATGGTCGCCGATCGCGTGCACGGTCGGCTCGAGACCGCCCGCAACCGCCTTGCGCATCAGCGGCACCAGCTCGTCGGTCGGCACTGTGAGCATTCCGTGTGCGAGGGCCGTGCCCTCGAGGCCCGGATACTCGTCGAAGCAATACGCGGTGCGGGTGTTGAGCGACCCATCGGTGATGACCTTGTAGCGCCCCACCGCGAGCAGGTCGCCAAACGGTTGACCGGTGTGCAGCCCCTGTGCGATCGCCCGGTCAAGGTGCTGCGTGTAGATGCCGAACTCCACTCGCTGCGTGTCGAACCCGCCCTGCATGCGCCGCTGCCACGTGTCGAGGTTCCAGTCCATCTCGAGATCCACGATGCCCACGACTCCACGCGAAGCGGCCCGGTGGCCCGCATCCTTGCACCAGGCATCGAGCTGGGCGTCGGTGACATCCGCCACGCTGTTGGTCACCCCGAAGGCGTCGTCCTCAACCAACAGCCCGGTGGGGTGATCCGCGAAGCCGTGCTCCGCCAGCGCCGCTGAGTTCAGCCACGCCGAGTGCAGGTCACCACTGACGAGCACGACCGGAATGCCGCCAGATGCCGCATCCAGCACATCGCGCGTCGGTGCGTCTGCCCACAGCCCATCGCGGAAGCCGACGCCGACCAGCGGCTGCCCATCCATCGCGTTCGCCACCATGGACGCCGCCTCGGCGGCCGAGGTCGCGGCGGAGACGTCGAGCCGGCGCGAGTTGAGCGCCCACTGGGAGAAGTGCACGTGGTTGTCCCAGAGCCCAGGGCTCACGTAGCGGCCGCCGAGGTCGATGCCGGCGCCCTCGATGCTGCCGATCTCTGCGATCAGCCCGTTCACGATCCGCAGGTCAACGCGCTCGCCGCCGACCGTGCCGTTACGAAGGAGCATCGCCGTGGATCCGTCGCATCTCGCGGGCCAGCTCCGGGTTGGAGTAGTTCTCCCCCGCCTGCAGTTCGTCGATCACGCGGTCCACCGAGTGCTGCGTCTTGTTCTGGTTCAACTTGAGTCGGGCGTCGAAGCGGGTGACCACGAGGCGAAGGCCAACTGTTCCCTTGGCGATGCGGCGGGCGCTCGCCTCGTCGGTGTGCAGGCTCACCGGGTGCGGCATCCGCTCCTCGAAGTGGTCAACGAGTGAGTCGAGCACCCGAAAGTTCTCCTCATCGGAGAGAATCTGCGGCGTTCCGTACAGGTGGGCGGTCACGTGGTTCCAGGTGGGAACGAGCTCGCCGGTGTCGTACCAGCTCGGCGAGATGTACCCGTGCGGACCCTGGATGATCACCAGCACCTCGTGGTCGCCCAGCTCGTGCAGCTGCTCATCCGGCCGGCCGAAGTGGCTGACAATCGCGAGGCCGTCAGCCTCCTCGTCAAGCATCACCGGGTAGTGCGATGCCACCAGTCCGGATGCCGTGGGCGACACGAACGTGGCCCACGGGTTCTCCCGGATCAGGCGCTTGATCTCGTCGGGGTCGGTGGTGATGTAGCCGGGTGTGTGGCGCATCCGACAAGCTTGGCACGCGGGTTCGCCCTAGGCCTGGTCCTTCGGGCACCAGTACAACTTGCGGCCGGCGGCGACCTCCATGACGATGTTCGTTCCACAGACCCGGCACGGCAGCCCCTCGCGGTGGTAAACCCAGTGCCGGTCTGCCCGGCTGGCCAACGCGCCGTCGTATGCCTCTTTCGAGAGGCCGTCCATGGTCATCATCTGCCCGGTCTCGAAGCCGATCTTCAGCAGCTTCGACCAGTCTTTCCACAGCGCTCGCACGGTCTGTTCCGGCACGAGCTTGCCGGGAGTGTGCGGATTGAGGCGTGCCCGGAACAGCAATTCGGCGCGATACACGTTGCCGATGCCGGCCACGACCGACTGGTCCATGAGCAGCAACCCGATCGGCGTGGGTTTGGTGCTCACCGCCGCGACGAACGCGTCTTCGCCCTTCTTGCCACTGTCGACGAGCGGATCCGGCCCCAGCTTCGCGAGTGCGGACGCAACTTCGGCGTCGTCGAACACCTCACACGCAGTCGGACCGCGCAGGTCGGCCACGGCATCGTCGGCGAGCAGCCGAACTCGCACCGCGCCGATCGGGTCAGGAGGGAAGCTGTCGAGCGGCTCCCCCTCGTTCTCCTGCTCCGACATGCGCAACCGCGTACGACGCGGTGCGCCGATGCTCGATAGCGAGTCCTCGTGCTCGGTTGCCCCTTGTCCTGAGCTTGTCGAAGGGACGACCGTGCCGCGCTGGTTCGTCTGGCCCATGCGCCCGTTAGCGGATGCCGTGGTCGCATCCACGGTGATGTCGCCGGCGAAGTCCCAGGCCCCGTAGAGGCCAAGGTGCACGTGCAGGAACAGGCCGTTGTCGAACTCGAGGAACATCTGCTTGCCGACGGCCCGCGCGGCCGTCATGATGCGGCCGTCGATCTGGGCGGCCCCGGCGGCAAAGCGACCCTGCGGCGAACTCACCGCGATGCGCTTGCCGACGAAATGCAGCGCGAACTGCCGTGCGATGCGGTGGACGGAGTGGCCTTCTGGCACGGTCAGTCGATCTCGTGGCCGGCGATCAGTCCGGTCGTCTCGTACTCGGCCAGCTGCGCGATGCGGCGCGCGTGCCGCTCCTCGCCGGAGAACGGCTCGGCGATGAACACGTCGATGAAGTGGGTTGCCTCATCCACGGTGTGCTGCCGGGCGCCGATCGCGATGAGGTTGGCGTCGTTGTGCTGCCGCGCGAGCAGGGCGGTCGACTCACTCCAGACCAGGGCGGCGCGAGCGCCGGTCACCTTGTTGGCCGCGATCTGCTCGCCGTTACCCGACCCGCCGAACACGATGCCGAGGCACTCGACGCCGGCCGCCTGGTCGCGCACGACCGCGCGGGCCGCGTTGATGCAGAAACTCGGGTAGTCGTCGAGCGCGTCGTAACTCGTCGGGCCGTGGTCAACAACCTCATGCCCGGCGGCGCGCAGGTGTGCCTGCAGCTCCTCGCTGAACTCGAGCCCGGCATGGTCGGTCGCGATGTGGATGCGCATGGGTTCAGTTTAGGAGCGAGGGGTGACGCGCTCCGGACTGGGCTTCACTCGCGAGCGCGCACGTCACAGCCCGCAACGATAGATTCTCACCACTGCGCTCTCAGAGACAAAAGCGAAGGATCGATCGAATGAACCGTCGTACGCGAAACGTGACGATCCGCTTCGGTGCGGTTGCCATCGGTGTCGCCGCAGTCCTGTCGGGCTGCTCGAGCGATGAGACGGTCGATCTTGCGGGCGCCGGTGTGTTCGAGCGAGAAGCCGGGGCATGCGTTGTTCTGGCTGGAAACGCCAATCTGCGTGACAAGAAAGAGGGCGTGGTTGGCACCGTCGCGATCTACGTGAACTCCGCAGAACAACGCAGAGGCGACAATTCCTGGTACTACGACGTCACGGGGCGCACCGACGTAAACGCCAGTGGCGCGCATATCTACCGCTGGACTTGTGTCGTGCATGTTGACGATTCCGGCGAAAGCTTGGACGCGAAGATCACGTCGTTCAAACCGGCCGACAAGTGAGATGGATCCAGGAGGCGTCTGAATGGAAGGGCTAATACTGCTGCCTCGGGCCTTCTCATGGTTTGGTCTTCCCCGCGCCCGAGCCTCAGATGCGGTATCACCTTGTCAGGACTGGGGCGCTTCTCCATGGGGAAAGCAGCTGTGAGTCAACACCTGAGCCCGGCGGACGTCTCGCTCATCGCATTTGGTGCGGTTCTAGTGGTGGCTTGCCTCGTAGCGCTGAAGCATCGGCATCACTTCGTGCGTTTGATGTTGCGAACGTTTGAGGAGCTTCGACCCCACCGTGGCCGATCAACTTGGTTTCCAGGGTTTGTTGTGTTTCTGATCGTTCTCTCGGGCTTGTTCGGGTTGGTGATGGTTGGCGTCGGGGTGTTGAAGCTACTGGGCTGAGTAGCGCGTACCAACGCGGCTACCGCTACTCGCTCCAGAACCCCGTCTTACCCAGCAACTGCGTCTGCTTGTCGGACCCGGCGGGAACCTCGACCTCAGGGCCGAAGACGTGCCATTCGCGCAGCTGGTCGAGCTGCGGCACGGCCGCGTCCCATAGTAGGTCGACGAGCCGGGGCGGCAGGGTCGCGTCCACCCCGATGAACTTGGCGATCGACCAGGCCTGGAACGCGCGGTAGTACGAGGTGTGCTCGAAGAACACGCCGACCGGGAAGTCGCCGTAGCTGAGGTGTGCGGTGGCGGCCAGATCCACGCCCTTATTCACCGCTGCGGTGGCGGCGTCGTTGAGCACGTCGTAACTCGCGATCGGGTCGCTGCCGAGCAGGTCGCCGTCGTAGGAGGTGCCGACCTGCTCCATGGTGCGGCCGGCGAGCACGTCGGGCACCCAGGCCTCGTCTTTCGCGTGGGCGGCGAGGATGTCGCGCAGCGTCGGGTTCGGCTTGCTGGTCCAGGTCGCGGGGGCGGCCAGTGAGAGCTGGTCGGGCTGGATCTGGTCGATGACGGCACGCAAGGCGGCATCCGACAGCAGGAAAAGTTCGGTTTGGCTCATGCAAACACGCTAGCAACCACCCCCGTCAGGGTTATGGCCTTTGTCGCCGCAGAGGAGGAGACTTACCGCAGGGAATCACACTGCGGAGGCGCCACATGAGCGATCTGAACATTCGTATACCCGACCTGATGCCGGAGCTTCTGCCCGGGCGTCACCGCAACGCCCGCAAGGGCGGATGCTTCATGGAGTTCGCCTCCTACCTCGCCGGCGAGAAATGGAGCGATCACCCCGCGTGCACCCACGCGGCCCTCGCCGCCATGTGCCGACTGGTCAACGACTTCTCGTCAGATGAGGGTCGCGGTGAACTCACCACAATGATTCCGCGGGTCATCGGCCTGACGGATGCCGACCGCGTCGGCTTCCTGCGCGTCGTCGTGCACGCCGCCACGGCGTCAATCGCCGTCGCGAGCCTCGAGCGCCAGCGCGCGCTGGCCGTGGGATTGCTCTCCTGCTCCCGACTACCGGAGGCGACGGACCCGCGGATCGCGGCGGAGATCCGCCACGCGCTCGAGGGTGCGCCGGACTGCGAGCGCTGGGCACAGTCCTTCGTGGCTTCCCACGACCTAGCGCCCGAACGGAACTTCTTCACCCGCGGTGGCGAGGCGATCATGCGCCTTGCAATCGTGGGGCTGGCCTTCGCCTGCGTGCCGGACTCCGACGAACGACTGCGGTCGGTTCTCGAGTTCTCGATCGCAGAGTTCGAGGCGATGCACACAGCAGCGGCGGCACCGGTTCGCGCACGCGAATTGCTGAGCGCGTAAGCAACTCTGCGTACCCGCTCTTCGGGTGGAGCAGAACTGCGCCCCGGCCTAAGCTGGATAGCCGTGGCCACGAGCCACTGACCCCTCACCGCAGAAGGAGACCAACGTGCCCGGAGAGAACCTCACCAGAGCCGAAGCCCAGGAGCGCGCTGGCATTGTCCAGACGAAGAGCTATGAGGTCACCCTCGACCTCACGACCGGGGATGAGACGTTCGCGTCGACCACGGTTGTCACCTTCGGAGCGAGCGCCGGGGCATCCACTTTCATCGACGCGCACACGCGCACCGTGCACTCCGTGACTCTCAATGGCGAGAAGCTCGACCCGAAGACGGTCAGCGACGGCGTGCGCATCCAGCTGGACAATCTCGCCGAGCACAACGTGCTCGAGGTCGTCGCCGATGCCGAGTACACCAACACCGGCGAGGGCCTGCACCGCTTCGTCGACCCGGTTGACAACGAGGTGTACCTGTACACGCAGTTCGAGGTTCCGGACTCCCGCCGCGTCTTCGCGGTGTTCGAGCAGCCCGACCTGAAGGCGACGTTCCAGTTCACGGTGACCGCGCCATCCGCCTGGCAGGTCGTGAGCAACTCGCCGACGCCTGAGCCGGTGGTCGATGGCGACAAGGCCACCTGGGCCTTCTCCCCCACCCCGATTCTCTCCAGCTACGTGACCGCGCTCGTGGCCGGCCCGTACGCCGTGGTGCGTGACGAGCTGACCTCGAGCGATGGCAGGGTGATTCCGCTGGGAATCTTCTCGCGCAAGTCGCTGAGCGAGTTCCTGGACTCTGAGTACATCTTCGAGAAGACCCGCCAGGGCTTCGAGTTCTACGAGAAGCAGTTCGACTACGCCTACCCATTCGAGAAGTACGACCAGCTCTTCGTCCCCGAGTTCAACGCCGGGGCCATGGAGAACGCCGGGGCGATCACCTTCACCGAGACCTACGTGTTCCGGTCGAAGGTGACGGATGCCATCAAGGAGCGTCGTGTCGTCACGATCCTGCACGAGCTCGCGCACATGTGGTTCGGCGACCTGGTGACCATGAAGTGGTGGAACGACCTCTGGCTCAACGAGTCGTTCGCCGAGTGGGCAT
>JBDUEC010000039.1:0-13576 GCA_040002655.1 Rhodoglobus sp.
GAAATCGCGGCTCACGCGCGCGGTCTCCCGGTCTTCGATGAGCCGCTCAACGAGGGCGGCGAGTGCCTGGTCGACGGCAGCGGACCCGGCCACCGCCCACTCCCGCGACAGCGGGTTGACCCCGAGGATCTCGGTCATGGCGACCACGTGGCCGAAGGCTTCGGCGGCACGGTCGCTCTCCCCCGTGTCGAGGGCGGCGTTGCCGAGGCGTACCTCGTCGTGCAGCACGGCGAGTGCGCGGGGCACGTTGAGGTCGTCATCCATCGCCTCGGCGAAGGCGTCGGGGATGGTCTGCGAGAGGTGCTGCGATGTGGTGCCGAGTTCGCGAGCGGCGCGCGCGAGGAAGGTCTCGATCCGCTCGAATGCCGCCTCAGCCTCCCCCAGCGCCCCGTCGTGGTAGTCGATGGTGGACCGGTAATGCGCCGAGCCGAGGTAGTAGCGAATCACGACCGGCCGGGCGAGCTCGAGAAACTCGGCCGCGAAGATCGAGTTGCCGAGCGACTTCGACATCTTCTGGCCGTGGATGTTCACCAGTCCGTTGTGCACCCAGTAGGTGGCGAACGGGTCGCCGGCGGCGGTTGACTGAGCCAGCTCGTTCTCGTGGTGCGGAAAGCGCAGGTCGAGCCCGCCGCCGTGGATGTCGAACGCGGCACCCAGGTAGCGTCGCGACATCGCGGAGCACTCGATGTGCCACCCCGGGCGGCCCGGTCCCCAGGGCGACGGCCAGCTGGCCGACTCCGGCTCCTCCGGCTTGTGGCCCTTCCACATCGCGAAGTCGCGGGGGTCGCGTTTGCCGCGCGGGTCGGCATCCGTTGCGGCTTCCATGTTCTCGGGCTTCTGTCGGGTGAGCTCCCCGTAAGCCGGCCAGGATGCCGTGTCGAAGTACACGTCGCCGGCGGCGGCGTACGCGTGGCCGCCGTCGATCAGGCGCGCGATGATCGCCTGCATCTCGCTGACCGACGCGGTTGCCCGTGGCTCGTAGGTCGGCGCCTGGATGCCGAGTCGTGAGTACCCCGACGTGAACTCGAGCTCGATGCGGTAGGCGAGCGCCCACCACTGTTCGCCTTCGCTGGTCGAGGCCCCGCTGGTCGAGCTTGTCGAGACCTCCGACGGTCTCGCGACCGCCGAGGCCGCCGCCAGGATCTTGTCGTCGATGTCGGTGACGTTACGCACGAGGGTGACGTCGTAGCCGCGGTACCCGAACCAGCGGCGCCAGAGGTCATAGACGAGCGCGGAGCGCAGGTGACCGATATGCGGGCTGGACTGCACCGTGGGTCCGCAGACGTAGAGGCCCACCTTGCCGGCTTCGAGCGGAACGAAGTCCGTCACGGCCTGGGCCTTGCTGTCGTAGAGGCGAATGGTCACCGCGCAAGTTTACCGGGGCCGTGGGCGCGGCTCAGTTTGTTGCGGTCACCAGGGCGGTCGCGATCACCGCGACGCCCTCGCCGGCTCCGGTGAACCCGAGGCCGTCTGAGGTGGTGGCTGCGACGCTCACGGGCGCACCGACGAGGCCCGAGAGGTGCGTCTCGAGCTCCATGCGACGAGCACCGAGCCGCGGATGCTTCGCCACGAGTTGCACCGACACGTTGCCGATCGCGTAGCCGGAGCCCTGCACCAGCGCCACGGTCTCGGCGATGAACACGTCGCCGTGCGCGCCCGCCAACCGGGGATCGTCTGTGCCGAACCGGCCGCCGATATCCCCCAGCCCGGCCGCGGAGAGCAGCGCGTCGCAGATCGCGTGGCACATGGCGTCGCCGTCCGAGTGGCCGGAGAGCCCGACCTCGTCTGGCCAATACAGGCCGCCGAGCCAGAGCGGCTCCGCCGCGTCGTATGCGTGGATGTCGAGGCCCACCCCGGTGCGGATCGACGAGGTGACGCCGAGCACGTTCTCCGCGCGGCGCAGATCCCAGGGCGTCGTGATCTTGAACGCGCGGGCCTCACCCTCGACGGTGATCACGTCGTGTCCGGCGGCGGCGAAGAGTGCGGCGTCGTCGGTGTACTCGACATCCGCGGCAGCGTAGGCGGCATCGAGTGCCTCCCGTGGAAACCCCTGCGGAGTTTGCACGTGCACCAGGCTGCTGCGGTCGACGGTTTCGAGAACGTGGGTGGCATCCACTCGTTTGATCGTGTCGCTGACCGGCAGGCTCGGGATGACGCCCTTGCCGGACGAACGCACGGCACGCACCACGCGGTCGAACAGCACCGACGGGGTCAGCGCCCGGGCGGCGTCATGCACGAGCACAGTGCGGATGCCGGGCTCCAGTGCCGCGAGCCCTGCGGCCACCGAGGCCTGGCGGTGGTCGCCGCCCGCGACCACGGTGATGTACTCCGGCGCGAGGCGGTGCGCGATGGACGTCGCCTGGGCTAGATGAGACTTCGGTGCGACCACGACCACCTGCGCGGGCTCGACCGAACCGAGCACGTTCTCGAGGGCGCGCTCAAGGATCGTCTTGCCGCGCAGTTCGGCGAGCGCTTTGGGCACGCCAGCACCCAAGCGCGCGCCGGAGCCCGCCGCGACGACGATGATGCCGACGGTCGCTTCACTCATGCCTTCGAGCGTAGCGGGGGCACCTACCGTTGGCCGCCGGTCGTGGCTGGGAGCTGACCTTCACCGCGCGGTCCAGCCGCCGTCCATCGCGTACGAGGCCCCGGTGACCATCGACGCGTGGGGGCCCGCGAGCCAAGCCGCCAGGCTCGCAACGTCTGCGGCATCCACCATGCGCTTGATCGGGTTGTGCGCGAGCAGCACCTTCTCGACGACCTCGGCCTCGGGAATGGAGTGCGCGGCGGCCTGCTCGGCGATCTGATTCTGCACCAGCGGCGTCAGCACGTAGCCGGGATTGACGCAGTTGCTGGTGACGCCGTGAGGTGCGCCCTCGAGTGCCGCGACCTTTGACAGGCCTTCGAGGCCGTGCTTTGCCGCGACATAGGCCGACTTGTAGGCGGAGGCCCGTAGCCCGTGCACCGAGGACACGTTGATGATTCTCCCAAAACCTCGCTCGTACATTCCAGGCAGCACCGCGCGGATGAGCAGGAACGGGGACTCGAGCATGAGGG
The DNA here is from genome assembly GCA_040002655.1 of Rhodoglobus sp. Taxonomy (GTDB): domain Bacteria; phylum Actinomycetota; class Actinomycetes; order Actinomycetales; family Microbacteriaceae; genus Rhodoglobus. The sequence goes on from JBDUEC010000039.1 coordinate 3,058, forward strand.
TCATGATCAGCCGGAAGCGAACCGGGTCGAAGTCCTCGATTGCGCTTACGTGCTGAATGCCCGCGCTATTGACCAGAATGTCTGCGGACAACGTCAGATTTGCGAGTGCGGCGGTATCGGAGAGGTCCACCTCCCACGCCTCCGCGCCGATGGATCTCGCGACGCGTGTCGCGGCTTCACCATCCCGGTCCGCAATCGTCACGTGCGCCCCCTGCGCAGCGAACTCACGCGCGATCTCCTCTCCGATTCCGCTTGCGCCGCCGGTGACGATCGCCCGACGTCCCGTCAATTCGCCGGCCATCTGCTCACCCTCATCGTTGAATGTTCTCGAGTATGGAACGCGGGCGGCCCGCGCCGTCGGATGACGCGCGGGCCGCCCGCTCGATCTCAGTACCCTGCGTTCGTCACAGTGAACCGCGCGTTGGCCTGCAGCAGCCGGGACAAGTACGCGAATGCGGCGAACTGTGCCACCTGTTCCTCTCGCCCGTCATAGCTGTTCTCCCCGGCGTTGAGGTAGCTGTGGCCGTCCGTGAAACGCGCCTGTTGATTCAGGATCTTCTGCGCATGAATCAGCGCCCAGTACGACCCACCCTGGGTAAGCCCCGCGTCGAGCGGGCCGTACAGCGACGGAATCGTCGTGGCGAACACATCGGTGATCAGGAAGTTGATTCGATTGGCATTGCCCCAGTCGTTGCCCATCGGGTAGTAGATGTCGCTGTAGTCGATCGCGCCGGTCGCGGTTCCCGCATAGACCTTGCCACCGGGGTCTTTGATCTGCAGCGTGATGCTGGAATCGACGTTGTACTGCGCCGGCTTCGGGCCGGCCGTCCAACTCTGGTTGACGATCGAGCCGTAGAACGCCGGGAAGCCGCGCAGATCGGCGTAGGGCACGGCCTTGCCGGCCAGCGCCTGATCCACAGCGCCGAACAGGATCAGTGAGGGGAAGGTCTGATATTCCGGATGCACGATCGAATGGTTCACCACGGTGCCGTCGTTGAAGGCATTCGAGCCGGTCACCCAGACGTCGAGTCGCTTGCCATTGATCACCTTCGAGCCATTCGTCGCATCCACATCGGCCGGGCGCGCCACGGCCGCGAGCGAGAGTTGCAGCCGCTTGTTCATCCACGCCGCGTAGTTCGCATGGTTCGGCATCATGGCGGTGGCCAACTGCAGGATGTTGTTGTCCCAGGCCACCTCTTCGGCCTTCGTGTCGCCCGGAGTGAGCACCGTGCCGGCCAGGTTGCGGTAGTACGGCGGATTCCACCCGAGGTACCGGTTGGCCTCCGCCTCCACCATCGTGCGCACGTTGCTTCGGTCCGTAGTTCCGAGTGAGTCCCACACCAGCCATGCCGCCGTTCCGGCCGCGTTCGCCCACAGTGACGACTGCCATCCGTTGCTTCCCGGCGCACCGGGAGCCCAGCTGACGCCCCAGCCGCCCGCGGTGACCGAAAAATGCCCATGGGCGAGCGAACTCACCAGTCTCACCACGATGGCCGTCGCATCGGCTGTCGAAACTCCGGTCGCGACCGGGTCGTACGAGCCGAAGCGCAACGCAGTCGCGAGCGCCATCGCCTCCGCCGCCGCCGGACGGATGTTGGGCTCCGCCGTTCCACCGAAGTTCAGGTAGGCGTTGCCCGCCTGGGCGTCGAAGTCCTTCGTCGCGTTCCACCAGGTGGTCAGCGCGTATTTGTTCGAGTTCGTCAGAATCTGCTTCAACTTCAGAGTGAGCTCATCCGTTGGAATGGTTGTCACGATGCTTGCCGAGATCGGCACGACCTGAGGGTCGAATGCGAGGGCTGGCGACACCGTGCCCAGTGTCAGGGCGAGAGTGGTACTGATACCGATCGCGGCGACCGCGCTACGTCGCCGCCAAGGATTTCCGATCTTCATGTCTGCCTTCTCCTTCCAAGCGGGCTCATCGTTGAGTCCGCGGGCTTTGAGCGACGACGGATCGCCGCCGTTACGCCGAACGAATCGTGAAGCGACGTTTGCGGCGCAGGTGGTCTACCGCCACGGCCGTGACGAGGATGACCCCGGTCGCCACGTTCTGCCACTGCGGGTTGGTGTTGGTGAGGGCGAGAGTGTTGTTGATGACCGCGAAGAGCAATGCGCCCAGGGCGGTGCCGGCGATCGTGCCCACGCCACCGAAGAGGCTGGTGCCGCCGATGATCACCGCCGCCAAGACCTGGAACGCGAACCCGGTTCCCCCGGCCCCGGGGTCGGCGGTCGCGACCCGCGCCGCGAGCAGCACCCCGCAGAGCCCGGCGACCACCGCGCTGATCACGTAGAGCGAGATGTTCATCTGCGCAGCCCGGATGCCATTGGCGCGAGCAGCCGAGGCGCCTCCACCGAAGGCCCGGATGTTGTAGCCGAACACCGTGTGCTGTAGCACGACATGTGCCAACACACCGATGATGACGGCGTAGAGAACGAGCAGCGGAATGCCGAAGAGATTCAGCTGTCCGAGGTCGGTGAACGCGACCGGGAACCCGAAGCGCGGTGCTCCGCTCGTGACCACGATCACGATGCCGCTCGCGGTGAACAGCATGCCAAGCGTTGCGATGAAGGGTGGCACCCCGATCCAGGTGATGAGTGTGGCATTGATCAGGCCAAGCACCCCACACACCGTGAGAGCGAGGAGGATCGCGAGTGGCCACGGCACCCCCGCGTTCATCGCGATACCCGCGGCCACCCCGCCGACGGCGAAGACGGAGCCGATCGACAAGTCGAGTCCGCCGCCGACCAGTACGAGCGTCGCCGCACTGGCGCCGATGAAGTACAGGGCGCTCGAGCGCAGGATCTCGACGATGTTCGATGGCATCAGCGCCTGTGGATTGGCAGCCTGGGCAACCACGAGCAGCAGCACGATGATGAGGATGATGCCCAGCTGCTGGGCGCCCGCGATGCGGCGCACGATGTTTTTCACGAAGCGACTCGCTTTCTGAGTGGTGCGGGGATCCGCCTACGCGGATCCCCGCTGCGAGCTGCTACTTCGCAGGAAGGTTGGAAAGGTCGTAGTAGGTGCTTGTCGTGGCTATGAAGTCCGGCAGAGTCTTCCCTTCGGAAAGCTCCTTCACCGCTTCGACGGCCTTAGTCCCCGACTCACACCAGCCCTGCTCGCCGACGCCGAGCAAGGTACCGTCTTCGATCGCGGCGCGGTGGTCGGCGGTGAGATCGTTGGCCACCACATTGATGGTGCCGGTTGCCCCACGTTCCTTGATCGCCGAGATGGCAGCGGCGACCGAAGTTCCTTCGATCGGGAACAGGGCAGTGATCTCCGGATGCGCCGTCAGCATGTTGCTGAACAGTTCGGGCCCCTTCGTGGAGTCGCCATTCGTGTACTCGCTCGCCACCACCTTCATTTCGGGGAAGTGCTCGGCCGCGTACTCGGTGAAGCCCGCGATCTCCTGCACGTGCGGAGTGGTGCTGGCCGTCCCCGAGAGGATACCGACCTGTGCCGCGGGATCGGTTGCGCCAAGCCCCTCCGCAATCAACGCTCCGAGTTGCTTCGCATCCGTGCCGACCTGAGTCTGTTGGCCGGTGCTCGGGTCGCCCGCGTTCTGCGCGACCACGTAGATTCCCGCCTCCCTGGCCTGCTGGATGATGGGGGTGAAGAGCTCAGGGATCGTCGGGAAGACAACCAGCGCATCCGTGCCATTTGCGATCGCCTGGGAGATCAGGTCGATGGCGCCCTGGTTGTCGACATTGCCACCGGACGTGCCGACTTCGACGGCCTTCCACCCGTTCTTCTTCGCGGCATCTTCGAAGCACTGAGCGACGTCGTCAAAGGCCGGGTAGAAGGGTGCGGGGTTCACGTAGGTGATGGTCTTGACTTCGCGCAGTTCGCCCGAAGCAGATGAACTGGCGCTGACCGAACCGCCCGAGAGGGCGCCGCATCCGCTGAGGGATGCCGCGATCGCGGCGATGCTGAGCGTTGCCAAGGCGGCGCGGCGGGTTGTGCTTGAGAACATTCGAATGACCTCTCTGTCGTGGGAAATGTGATGGTTGTGAACGGATGGAACTTCAGGGAGTGAGTGCGCGATCGCCGGCGATTGCGCCGGTGATGAGGCCGATGATCTCGTCGCGCGTCGTGGCGTCGCGTTTGCGCACACCAGCGACCTCACCGAGCCGCATCACCTGAATGCGGTCCGCCAGCTCGAAGACGAGAGACATGTCGTGGCTCACGACGATTACGGCGTTTCCGCGCTCGCGCAGCGCACGGATCATGTCGGCTGCCTGGGCGGTCTCACGCACGCCGAGAGCCGCCGTCGGCTCATCGAGCAGCACGATGTGGCCGCCGGTGCGCATCGCGCGAGCGATGGCCACGATCTGACGCTGCCCTCCCGAGAGCATGCCGATCTCGGTGCGCACAGACGCGACCGAGACGCCGAGCTCGTTGAGGAAAGCACGCGCCTCGCGTTCCATCGCCTTGCGGCGCACGAAAGGACCGCGCCGCGGATACTGACCAATGAACATGTTGGTCGCGACATCCAGCACCTCGATCAGGGCGAGGTCCTGGAAGACCGTTGCGATGCCAGCGGTGCGGGCGGCAGCCGGGTTGGGGAAGGCGTGCTCCTCACCGTCGATGACGATCGCGCCCTCATCGGGTCGGTAGACGCCGCTGATCGTGCGGATCAGGCTCGATTTTCCGGCGCCGTTGTCGCCAACGATGGCAAGCACCTCGCCGGAGTATGCGGCGAGGTCGACGCCCGTGAGAGCCGCGACGTGGCCGAAGGTCTTCTTGATACCGCGGAGTTCCAGGGTGGGCTGTACCGTGCTCATACGTGTGCCTTTCGGTCTCGGAGGTCGGCCTGCGCGGCTTTATCGGTGACGGCCGCGATGACCTCCGCCCAGAGCGGTTGGGGGATCTCGTGTCCCATCCCGGGAAAGATGCGAAGCGTCGAGCCCGGAATGAGTTCGTGCAACTCCTCCGAGGCGTGAAAGTCAATGAGCAGATCGGAGTCGCCGGCCAGGATGAGGGTCGGTGCGGTGATCCGCGCGGCTAGCTCGGCGCGATCCGGCGAATTGAAGACGGCGTAGGACTGACGAGCATTGCCCGCTTTGAGGGGATCCCGGTCGAACGCCTGCCCTCCGATCTCGCGCAGGAAGTCGAGATCCTGGGGGTAGGCCGCCGACCGGCAGACGTACTCCCCGGCGACGTACTCCTCGATCGCGTCATCCCGGCTGGGTGTCGATCGACCGGAGGTGATGTCCCGATCGGCGGCCGGGGCGAGGAGAAACCGGACCGAAGCCGTGGTGTAGACGAGGTCCAGGGATGCGACGAGCTCGGGGCGGGTCGCGGCGACGATCTGCGCGATCATCCCGCCCATGGACTGGCCCATGATGTGGCACGGGGCCAAATCGAGAGCTTCGATGAGGCCGATGGTGTCCTCGGCCATGTCCGAAAGGAAGTAGGTCTCTTCCGGGAACTTTTGTGACTGGCCGACATCGCGGTTGTCGAACCGGATGACGTAGAAGCCCGCCGCGACAAGGAGTTCGCAGTACTCAACGCGCCACTTGATCATTTGGGCCGTTAGACCCTCGATCAGCACAAGCGGCTTCCCGTTGGCGGGACCAAAGGTCTCATAGGCGAGAGTCGTGCCGTTGGCGACGGTGATCACGGGCATGGGTGTTTCAGACTTCCTCTTCGTTGAGTCGATCTGGTTACACGTGTCGACTTGGTAGAACCATAGGGCGTTATGATTACACGTGTCAAGAGAAGGTGGAGCGCATCGTGGCGACCAGAGTGACCAGTGCGGATGTGGCGCGCGCGGCTGGCGTCTCGCGCGCCACCGTGAGCTATGTCTTGAATAACCGGCTGGATGCCCGGGTCACCGAGGCAACGCGCGAACACGTTCTCGACACTGCACGACGGCTCGGCTACCACGGATCTCCGGCGGCGCGCGCGTTGCGCGCGGGTCGCGGCGAGATCGTCATGCTCCTCCTCCCCGAGTGGAACACCGCGGGCGAAGTCGGCCGGGCATTGCGGGAGATCGGCCGACAAACGACGGCGCTGGGGCTGGCCTGCCTGCGCTATGAGGGGCCCGAGTGGCGACAACGGTTGGCGAGTCTCCTGGGCATGGTCACTGCGGCTGCAGTCGTGACATTCGAGCCGCTCACGACCGAGGACCAGGAGGCGGTTGCCGGTGCCGGGATCCCCGAGATCCGCGCGTGGTTCCTCGACTCGCCCGGCGAGCCACACACGACGCAGATTGACCAGGCGAGCGTCGTTCTGACTCAGATCGACCACCTGATGGATCGCGGCATCCGGGAGCTTGCCTTCGTGGCCGCGGAGGAAACCCACGACCAGGGCTTCGCCGAGGCGCGACTGGCGGCCTTTCAGACGATCTGCCGGGAGCGAGGTTTGCGCAACGATCGCATCCTGTCCGTCGATGACGACCTCACGGAACTCGTCGAGCGGCTCCGTGTGTGGAGCGAGGACTCGGGTCGTCTTGGTGTCGTCGCATTCAGCGACTTCACCGCCGTGGGCGTGCTCTCCGCGGCCCAGGCGGCCGGGCTTCAGGTTCCCGCTGAGCTGGCGGTTATCGGCGTCGATGACGCTCGCTTCGCTTCGCTGACGCGCCCACCGCTCACAACCATCAAGCTTGATCTCATGAACGAGGCAATAGCCGTGGCTCGCAAGCTGGCGGCCGCGCTCGAACTGCCCGTTCCCGAGGCGGATTCGCAGCGGTCACCACTATCGGTCATCGTGCGATCCACTACGTAGCCAGAGACTGGCCCTTCGGCCGAACTAAACCAGTCAGGAAGCCAGAACCTCGTCGAGCACGGTGGAAGCCTTCTCCTCATCAGTCTTCTCGGCGAGCGCGAGCTCGGAGATCAGGATCTGGCGGGCCTTGGCCAGCATGCGCTTCTCACCGGCGGACAGCCCGCGGTCCTGGTCACGGCGCCACAGGTCGCGAACGACCTCTGAGACCTTGATGACATCACCGGAGGCGAGCTTCTCGAGATTGGCCTTGTAGCGGCGCGACCAGTTGGTCGGCTCCTCGGTGAACGGGGCGCGCAGAACTTCGAACACCTTGTCGAGGCCCTCGCGGCCGATCACGTCGCGAACGCCGACCAGGTCGACGTTCTCTGCGGGCACCTCAATGGTCAGGTCACCCTGAGTCACGTTGAGTTTCAGGTAAAGCTTTTCGACTCCCTTGATGGTTCGCTTCTTCACCTCGGTGATGGTTGCAGCGCCGTGATGGGGATAAACGACAGTCTCGCCGACCTCGAACAACATGTATGGGGGTCCTTTCAGAGAGAGCAAGTTTACCACAGCGAACTTTGAGTAAGGATGCCCTAACCCGGCGGTCGGGGGCCGCGATGGATAAGCTGGTCGCACTGTTCGTTTTCGGTTCTGGAGGGCTCCGTGATTGCACGCGCCGCGGCATCCGTCATCCTCGCTGGGGCTCTCGTTTTGGGTACCGCGGGCTGCTCGTTCTTCGCCACACAGCAGACGACGCACCTGTACGACGCGAGCGACGGTGTGGGCACGGTCATCGGCGATCTCAAGGTGCGCAACGTCATCGCCCTGGTCGGAGCGGATGGCAAGGCCGTCAGCCTGATCTTCACGGCTGTGAACGACAGCAACAAGGCGATCCGCCTGAACCTCGGCTACGACGTGAACGGCGCGCAGGACACCAAGGACTTCACCATCGGCGCCGGCAAGGTGCTGAACGTCGGGTACGACAAAGACGACACCACCGACCAGCTGATCATCATCGGCACCGGTGCCACCGCCGGCGGCCTGCTGCCGATTTTCGTGCAGTACGGCGACGAGACCGGTGAGACCCTGTTGGTTCCCGTGCTCGACGGCTCACTGCCCGAGTACAAGGACCTGGTCGCACCCCAGATTCTGCGCGAGACACCCACGGTCACCCTGTCGCCGACTCCCGTCGCGACCGAGACGCCCGCGCCGTAACCACCCGGTGGTTGAGGCGGACGCAGTCCGGTCTCGAAACCACCACGCCGAGACGCCGGGTCTCGAGACCGGACTGCGTCCGCCTCGACCAGCGGGGAGACCCGCTACGCCTCGAAGCGGTAGCCCAGCCCGCGAACCGTGACCAGCATGATCGGTTCTGAGGGCTCCTTCTCGATCTTGGATCGGATCCGCTTGATGTGCACGTCGAGCGTCTTGGTGTCGCCGAAGTAGTCAGCACCCCACACCCGGTCGATCAGCTGGCCGCGAGTGAGCACCCGGCCGGAGTTGCGCAGGAACATCTCCAGCAGCTCGAACTCCTTCAGGGGCATCGCGGTCTGCTTGCCGTCCACGCTCACGGTGTGGCGCTCGAGGTCCATGCGCACGTCGCCTGCCTCCAGCACCGACTCGCCCTCGTCATCCGTCTCGATGCGCCGACGCAGCACCGCCCGGATGCGCGCCAGCAGTTCCCGGGTCGAGTACGGCTTGGTCACGTAGTCGTCTGCACCCAGCTCGAGGCCCACCACGATGTCGACCTCACTGTCTTTCGCGGTCAGCATGATGATCGGCACCGTGGAGCGGGTGCGCAGTTCGCGGCACACCTCGGTGCCCGGCAGGCCCGGAAGCATGAGGTCGAGAAGCACCAGGTCGGCACCCTTGCGATCGAACTCGACGATCGCCGATGGCCCGTCAGCGGCGATCTTGGTCTCGTACCCCTCCCGCTCGAGCAGGTAGGCCAGGGGCTCGCTGAGCGAGGATTCGTCTTCGACGATGAGGATGCGGGTCACGATGCTTCTCCGAGCTCAGGTTTGAGCGACGCTGCCGTCGCGTGGGATGCCTCAGGAAGGCGGATGGTGAACGTTGAGCCGTTGCCGGGCCGGGACCACACCCGGATGTCGCCGCCATGGTTCTGCACAACGTGCTTCACGATGGAGAGGCCGAGCCCCGATCCGCCGGTGTTGCGGGACCGCGCTGGGTCGGTGCGGAAGAAGCGCTCGAACACGCGATCCACTTCCTCCTCCTCGATGCCCACACCCTGGTCGGTGACCGCGATCTCCACGATGCCATCGTTGTGGCTCACGCCCACCCCGACCCGGGAGCCCTTCGGCGAGTACTGGATCGCGTTCGAGATGAGGTTGTGCAGGGCCGTCACCAGCAGCTGCTCGTCGCCGTAGACCTCGGCGCCGGCATCCCCTCCGCTGATCAGGTGCACCTTCTGCGCCTCGGCGACAACGCGATTCTGGTCAATGGCGACGGCGACCACGGTGTCGATGTCCACGAGGTCGGCCTTGGTGAGGGCATCCGTCGCCTGCAGTCGCGAGAGCTCGATGATCTCCTGCGTGATGCGGGCCAGGCGCTCGCTCTCCTTGGTGAGGCGCTTCGCGAACCGCCTCACCTGCTCGGGTTCGTCGGAGGCGTGCACGAGGGCCTCGGCGAGCAGGCCGACCGCACCGATCGGGGTCTTGAGCTCGTGGCTGATGTTGGCGATGAAGTCGCGGCGCACCTCCTCAAGGCGGTACGACTCGGTGCGGTCTTCGGCGAGCAGCAGGATGTACCGGGCCCCGAGCCGCGCCACCCGCACGAACAGGTAGATGTTCGCGTCACCGAAGGGGCCGCGAGAGAGGGTGAGCTCCTCTGTAATCGGTTCGCCGTTGCGGCGCACCCTGTCGACGAGCTTGACCAGCTCGGGATGCACGAGGGCCTGGTTCCAGACCAGGCCGTAGGCGAGCGCACCCGGGCTGGCCTTCACGACATTGTTGGACGGGTCGAGCACGACCCCCGCGGACTCGAGCGCATCGATGACCTGGTCGACGCCATCCGGAACCGCGGAGCTGACCACCGCGACCGCGCGATGGCCGCGACGAGCCGCCATCACCACGATTGTGACGATGCCGCCCCCGACGAGTACACCGAAGACCAGCACGGCGGGCACCAGCCAGGCGGAGTCCATAGCGACTAGATTAGTTACATCTTCGGGCCGGACCCATCGCGGGTTGGCTTCAGCGGCTGCAATACGCGGTTTGTTCAGGCTCGCTACACCAGCCGTTAACCTGGCGCGGGCAGTGTGGCCTGAACTGTGCGGGTTACCGCGTGAAAGGGACGTTACGTTATGCGCGAGGTATTCCAGCAGGAGCTGCGAGAGGTGCAGGATCGCCTCGTCGAGATTGCCACCCTCGTTGCCGTCTCGATCGAGAACGCCACCAGCGCCTTCAACGAGTCGAACGTTTCACTGGCCGAAACGGTCATCGCGGATGACATCAAGATCGATACCGCGGCCCAGGAGCTCGACGAGCTGGCCATCAACATCCTGGCCCGCCAGCAGCCGGTCGCCCGCGACCTGCGCATCGTGGTCAGCGCCCTGCGCATCTCCGCCTCGCTCGAGCGCATGGGTGACATGGCGGAGCACATCGCCCAGCTGGCCCGCTACCGCTTCCCCGACAAGGTCGTTCCGAAGAGCCTGCGCAGCACGTTCAGCCAGCTCGGCGAGCTCGACGTGGCGATCGCGAAGAAGCTCGTCGACCTGCTCAAGAGCGAAGACGTGAAGCTGGCGGAGGAGATCCGCAACGACGACGACAAGATCGACGCGCTGCACCTCTC
>JBDUEC010000040.1:0-13387 GCA_040002655.1 Rhodoglobus sp.
TCATCGGGCGCACCGTCGCCATCAAGATCCTCAAGGACGAGTACCTCGGTGACCCCGGGTTCCTCGAGCGCTTCCGGGCCGAGGCCCGCCACGCAGCCCTGGTCAACCACGAGGGCATCGCCAACGTGTTCGACTACGGCGAGGAGGAGGGCAGCGCCTATCTCGTGATGGAGCTCGTGCCCGGGGAGGCGCTCAGCGCGATCCTCGAACGGGAGCGGGTGCTGTCGACCGACCGCGTGCTCGACATCGTTGCCCAGACGGCGAGCGCCCTGCAGGCTGCGCACGCGGCCGGCCTCGTCCACCGCGACATCAAGCCGGGCAACCTGCTCATCACCCCGGATGGCCGGGTCAAGATCACCGACTTCGGCATCGCGCGCATTGCCGACCAGGTTCCGCTCACCGCGACCGGACAGGTCATGGGCACGGTGCAGTACCTCTCGCCCGAGCAGGCGAGCGGGCATCCCGCGTCGCCGTCCACCGACATCTACTCGCTCGGCGTCGTCGCCTACGAAGCCCTCGCGGGTCGCCGTCCGTTCACGGGCGAGTCGCAGGTGGCGATCGCCATGGCCCAGATCAACGAGAAGCCGCCGGAGCTGCCGGTCACGGTCTCCGAGCCGGTGCGCAACCTCGTGTACTCCTGCCTCGCGAAGAAGCCTGCGGAGCGTCCGGCCTCGGCCGCCCACCTCGCCCGCGCCGCCCAGTCGCTGCGCAGGGGGGATGTCGCGGCAGCAGCTGCGGCCGTGCCCGGCATCCTCGGCCCTGGCTCGCTCGCCGCAACCGCCGGCCCCAACTACGGACAGACCCAGGCCACCCAGTTGCTTCCCGCGAACGGTCCGGTGAGCACTCCGCCGCTTCCGACCGAGGCGACCAAGCGCAGCCCGTGGACCTGGCCGCTCGTCGCGCTGATCGGCGTACTTGCGGTCGTGCTCATCGCGACCCTGATCCTGCTGCTCGTCAACCCGGTGGGCGGGGGTGGCAAGCCGACCAATTCCTCATCGGCGCCACCGGCGACTTCCCCGACCCCGACCCCAACCGTTACCAGCAGCAACAAGGTGACCATTGTCGAGGCCGATTACCTCGGTCTCACCGAAGACCAGGTCTCAGACAAGCTCACTGCTGCCGGCTTGCGGCTGGACGCCCGCCAGGGAATCGTCGCCCCGAACGAGGACTCGGTCGGGCTCTCGTACAAGGTGAACCCCTTCGGCAATGTCAACAAGGGCGAACTGATTGCGGTGAGCTTCTACAAGGAGATCCCGGAGACCCCGGTTCCGCCGAAGCCCGAGGCCGTGACCTTCCCCGCCGGGCCCTACCTCGCGGGTTCCACGGTCACCGTCAGCTGGAGCACCTACACCTCGTGCCCATCCGGCCACCCGTTCAGCGGATACGCGTTCACGGTGACGAACGGCACGCTGGTCGGTTCGCAGCCCGGCGTTGGAGACACGAGCACGGATGTCAAGCTCGCCGCCACTCCGAACGACAACGTCGTGACGTACACCGCACTGTGCACGGATATCGAGTCGATCGTCTCAGATGGCACGAACATCCACGGTAACTAGGCGGCACGTGGGGGTAAGCGGTATCAGCCAGCCGTTACAACCCACCCAGTACACTTGCAGAGCAATTGTCTGGTTCCAACCGGGAGAACTTTCGTGACTGAAGGCGTGGCTCAAGGCGTACGCCTGCTGGCAGGCAGGTACCAGGTTGGCGACCTCATTGGACGCGGCGGCATGGCCGACGTGCACGTGGGTATCGATCTGCGGCTTGGCCGCCAGGTCGCCATCAAGCTGCTGAAGTCGTCATTGGCCAGCGACCCCGCGTTCCGCACCCGATTCCGTCGCGAAGCCCAGGATGCGGCCAAGATGGCCCATCCCACCATCGTTCGCATCTTCGATGCTGGCGAGGAGACCGTGCGCGAGCCCGGTGGCGGCGAAGTGCAGGTGCCCTTCATCATCATGGAGTACGTAGACGGCCGTCTACTCAAAGACATCATCGATGAGGGTCCGGTGGCGCCCTCAGAGGCGGCGCGCATCATCGAGCAGGTGCTGACCGCTCTCGAGTACTCACACCGTGCCGGTGTCGTGCATCGCGACATCAAGCCCGGCAACATCATGATCACGCCCAATGGGCAGGTCAAGGTCATGGACTTCGGCATCGCCCGCGCGATCTCGGACTCGTCCGCCACAGTCGCCGAGACCAGCGCGATCCTCGGCACCGCCCAGTACTTCTCTCCGGAGCAGGCCCGGGGCGAGACCGTGGATGCGCGCAGCGACCTGTATTCCACTGGAATCGTGCTGTTCGAGCTTCTCACCGGTCGCGCCCCGTTCACCGGGGAGAACCCGGTCGCCGTCGCATACCAGCACGTGAACTCCGAGGCAGTGCCGCCGAGCACGCTCAACCCCCAGGTGTCGCCCGCGATGGATGCCGTGACGCTACGCGCCCTGTCGAAGGATCGCTTCGAGCGCTACCAGAGCGCGAGCGAGTTCCGCCAGAACGTCGAGGCCGCTGCGGCCGGCAACATCCCGACAGGCAAGATGCTCGCGCCCAACGATTTCAACGCGACCCTGTTCGGCGTGAACCCCTCGGCTACCGCCGGCTCTGAGGCGACGCTTCGCCAGCTGACGGTGGACGAGAGCGATCGTTCCGTGCGCACGCAGAACCGCCCGCCGGTGGCCTGGATCTGGGCGGGCATCGCGAGCATGGTGGTCATCATCGCTGCCGTCGTGTTCTGGACGCTCAATCTCACTCCCACCCAGCTCGGCGCGAGCCTCTCGGTGGAGGTGCCGAACGTCACGGGCCAGCAGTACGACGACGGAGCGAAGACGCTCACCGACAAGAAGCTCGTGCCACAGAAATTCAGCGAGCCCAACGAGACCGTGCCTGAGGGTGTCATCCTGCGCACCGACCCCGAAGCTGGCACCACGGTGGCTCCCGCCCAGGTGATCAAGGTCTACGTCTCCCTCGGCAAGAACCCCGTTAGGGTGCCGGATCTGTCGAACATGCCAGAAGCGGATGCCAAAGCCGCGATAACGGCGGCGAAGCTCGTCTACGGCCAGACCACCACAGCGCACTCGGCCAATGTGCCCGCAGGCGTCGTGCTCTCATCGGACCCCGCAGGAGGCGCGACAACGACGTCGACCGGCGACACCGTGCGCGAGGGCGACACCGTCAATCTCGTCGTGTCCGATGGGCTCGTTACCGTGCCCGACCTCAGCGGGCAGCCGATCGCCACCGCGAGTTCGACCGCGAGTGCTCTGCAGCTGAACGTGAAGGTGGTCTCAGACAACAGCTGCTCCGGGGCCACCGTGAGCAAGCAGTCCGTGATCGGCGATGTCGCGCAGAAGTCCGAGATCACGATCTACTACTGCGGCGCCTGACCCAGTCGCCGGCCGCCGCAGCTACGCGGTACGCACGAGCGGCGTGAGTCCCTTGGCAGTCTCGGCCGCCTCGGGGAGCCCGGCCACGGCGAGCCAGTTGCCCAGCATCCGATAGCCGCCCTCGGTGAGCACCGATTCCGGGTGGAACTGCACGCCGTAGATCGGCAGCGACTCATGTCGCACACCCATGATCACGCCGCCGAGCGTGCGCGATGTCACGACGAGTTCCGGCGGAACGGTCGAGTCGACAACCGCTAGGGAGTGATACCGCGTCGCGGTGAATGGCTGCGGCACCCCGTCGTAGAACGCGCTGTCGTCATGACTGATCAACGAGGTCTTGCCGTGCATGAGCTCGTCGGCGTGAGTCACGGTGGCGCCGAGCGCCTCCGCGATCGCCTGGTGCCCGAGGCACACTCCGAGCAAGGGTTGCGCAGTTCGCAGCGCAGCGGTCACGATCGGGATGCTGACTCCGGCAGCGGCGGGGGTTCCGGGGCCAGGGGAGAGTAGAACGGCGTCGTACTCGGCGATGCGGCCCGCGGCATCCGCTGCGCTGAACGCATCATTGCGCAGCACGGTGGTTTCGGCGCCCAATTGCAGGAGATAGCCGTTGAGCGTGTAGACGAAGCTGTCGTAATTGTCGATAACGAGCACGCGGGTCATTCGGTCACCGTCGAATCGGTCGGCGCCACGAACTGGTCCACGTAGGGGAAGACCCAGAGCACGCAGGCGGCGAGAACAGCGGCGACGAGCACCACCAGGATCAGGATGCGCACCCAGACCGGGCCGGGCAGCACGCGCCACAGGGCGGCGTACATTACTTTCCCTCCGCGGATGCCGGCGCCACGAGTGGAGCGATCTCCTTGGGTGGCCCGCCGGCTCGCGGATACCACTCGTCGAACACCCCGTAGGCGATGATCCGCTCGGCCGTCGAGAAGAACGGGTTGCAGCTGGTCAGGGTGATGATGCGATCGGTCGGCGAGGCGCCGTCCATCTGCGGCACCGGGTCGAGCACACCGACCCCGGTGGGCTGAACGTACTCAATGTCGCGGAAGATGTACTTGTACCAGCCGTCGGCCGTCTCCACGAAGATCGGGTCGCCCACCTGCAGCTCGTGGATGTGTTCGAGATTGCCGCCGTAGGCCTTGCGGTGCGCCGCGATGACGAAGTTGCCCACCTGCCCGGGCATCTGCGTGTTGGGGTAGTGGCCGAGTCCATACTGGTTGAGAACGTCAGTGACGCCGACCCCCTCGGCAATCGGACGCGCGTAGTCCGCCCCGAAGCGTGGCACATAGAGAATCCCGAAGCGCTCCGCGTTTGCGGGCGCAATTCCCACGACGGGTTCCCCCGGGTCGACTGGGGTGGGCGCCTGCGCCTCGTCCTTGTCCCACTGCTGGCTGAGCTTGATCGCCTGGTCGTGCTGCTCGTGGCCGACAATGATGTCGTTGAGCCAGAGCTGCCAGCCGAGGAACAGCAGAACGAATACACCGCCGGTGATGAGGATCTCGCCGAGCACGCCGACCACGCTCGTGCGGCGGCGCGCCTTCGCGCGCTTTCGCGCAGCGCGCCGCGGAAGGTCGGTCATACGCACGATTCTAAGCGCACGTCGCCAAGGGGTGCTGTGAGCTCCCGCGCCCGACCGGCAATCAGCTATTCACGCTACAATTTCAGCCATGGCCCGTACACCTGCACGCACCAAGCCCGAGCGCTCGTCGGAGGCTCGCAGCGGCGAGCAGGCTCCCAACCCGGTGTGGTTCAAGCCCGTCATGTTCGGCTTCATGTTGCTGGGCCTCGCCTGGATCATCGTGTTCTACGTGAGCCAGAACTCGCTGCCGATCCACCAGCTCGGCACGTGGAACATCCTGGTCGGGTTCGGCATCATGTTCATCGGCTTCCTGATGACCACGCGCTGGCGCTGAGCGTTCGGTTTCCACAGCTAACTACACCGGTGTAATTCTTATCCCCACTGTGGAAACGGCTGTGGATAACTTCGCTGGCTAGAAGGCGAGCACTCTCACGACCGTGATCGCGATCAGGGCGATGACAATTCCGGTGAGCATCAGGATCTGCGCGTTGCGCTGGTTCGGCCGACGCGTCTGCAGGTAGACGAAGGCGACTGCCGCGCCGAGCACCAAGCCGCCGACGTGCGCCTGCCAGGAGATGCCGGGGATGAAGAACCCGATGGCCAGGTTCAACACAATCACGACGATGATCTGCACATTGTTGCCACCGAGGCGCCGCTGGATCACGAAGAAGGCGCCGAGCAGCCCGAAGATCGCACCGGATGCCCCGAGCACCGCACCCTGAGGAGCCAGGAGCAGAACAGCGACCGAGCCCCCGAGTGCCGCGACCAGGTAGAGCACGACGTAGCGGATACGACCAAGGGCTCGCTCGAGCGCCGGCCCAATCACGAACAGCGAGTACATGTTCACGAGAAGGTGAATCGGTGACCCGTGGACGAACGCGGCCGTGAGCATCGTCCACGGTCGCGACTCCGTGAGCACCGGGATGTACGCCAGCTCGTTCGTGACCGCCTGGCTCGTGGCCACTTGCAACACGTAGACGATCACGTTGAGCGCGATCAGGCTGTACGTCACCACGGGCTGGTTGCTCGAACTGCGGAAGGCCGCCACGACTCCGGGCGCGCGGCGCGGCGAATCCTGACGTGCTTCACGCACACACTCCGGGCAGTGCACGCCGACAGCGGCCTGCGTCTGGCACTCCGGGCAGATCGTGCGGCCGCACCGTTGGCAGAGCACGTAGCTCTTGCGATCCGGATGCCGGTAGCAGTAGTCCGAGGGGTCGTGCGCGGCGTCCGACACTCCGGTTAGACCTCGTCGACGGTGATGCTCTCGATCACAACGTCGGTGAGCGGCTTGTCGCGGGCATCCGTCGGCACGGCCTCGATCGCGTTGACAACCTTGCGGGACTCCTCGTCGGCGACCACGCCGAAGATCGTGTGCTTGCCCTGCAACCACGGGGTCGGAACGGTCGTGATGAAGAACTGCGAACCGTTGGTGCCGTGACCGTTCTGGATGCCGGCGTTGGCCATCGCGAAGATGTAGGGCTCGTTGAACGTGAGCTCACCGTGGATCTCGTCGTCGAAGTCGTAGCCGGGCCCGCCGATGCCCTGGCCGAGCGGGTCGCCGCCCTGGAGCATGAAGTCCTTGATGATGCGGTGGAAGATCACGCCGTTGTACAGCGGCTCGTTCGATACCTTCTTGGTCGCGGGGTGCGTCCACTCCTTCGTGCCGGTCGCGAGGCCGGTGAAGTTGGCAACGGTCTTCGGAGCGTGGTTTCCGAAAAGGTTGACCTTGATGGTTCCGAGGGACGTGGTGATCGTGGCGACAGCAGTATGCATGAGTTCAATTCTTACATAGGCCTCTGGGCGCTCTTCCCGATACCGTTCAGGTGCCTCCCAGCACAACCCGTTTCTGTAGAACGTGCGGCGTGGCAGGATTGACTGCATCGCCGCACCAACCGACGGAGGTTTTCAATGGGACTGTCACGGAAGCGCCAACGAGAGTTCAACCGGCTCAAGGGCCAGGCCGAGAACCTATGGGATGACCAGAAGGAAGTTCTCGAGAACGCCAATCGCGCGATTCGCGAGGCCAGCCGCCAGGCCGCCAACTTCGCACGCGAAGAGGTCTCGCCGCGGGTGAAGGATGCGTATGAAGACAGGGTGCGTCCGGCGTTCGCTGGTGCGCGATCCGCTGCCCACGGCACCAGGGAGAAGCTCGTCGAGGATGTGCTCCCCGCGGTGTCTTCGGCGCTGAGCTCCGCCCTGGCGGTACTCGAGGTCGCCAAGAATCCACAGGTGCGCGACGCATTCGCCCGCGTCTCCAAGGCGGGCGCTGCGGCCGGCTCGCGCCTCGGGCTCGTCGAGACCAAGAAGTCGAGCGGCCCCGGTCGCTACATCCTGATCGGACTCGGAGTTGTTGCTGCCGCCGCTGTCGCCTATGCGGCCTGGCAGACGTTGCGCGCCGATGACGACCTGTGGATTGACGACGAACCGGAGTCGGTCGACAAGTAGAACCGTTCAGGCGAGGTACGGCGCCAGTTCCGCTGTGAGTGCGGGGACGGGCTTCGCGCCGATGATGGTCTTGACGACCTCGCCGCCGCGGAACACCTTCATGATCGGCAACGCGATCACCTGGTAGCGCATCGCCGTCTCCGGGTTCTCATCCGAGTTGATGCTGAGGATCCTGAAGTCGGGATGCCCCTGCGCGGCGATCTGCTCCAGCACCGGCGACAGGGCGCGGCACGGGGGGCACCAGTCCGCCCAGAACTTCACGAGCACCGTATCGGATGCGCCGAGCACCTCCCGCTCGAACGTGGCGTCGGTGATCTCAGGAATCGTGGCTGACACTGGTCGTCTCCTTGCTGAACTCGCATAGTGGTTCGCCTCGCATCACGGCATGGTCCCGCAGTTGCCGCAGCGCCTCTCGTCGCGCGCTGAGTTCGTCGATCCGGGTGCTCAACTCATCGATCGTCGCGCTATAGGTCGCGACTGACTCGGAGCAGTCGTCGCCGCGCAGGTTGCCCGAAACCAGGCAGTCCAGGAACGGCCGGGTGTCATCCGCCGGGATGCCGAGTCGGCCAAGGCTGCGGATCTCACGCACCAGCTCCACTTGTGACTCGTCGTAGTCCCGGTATCCGTTGGTGTGTCGGTCGACCGCCAGCAGGCCGAGCGATTCGTAGTACCTGACCGCCTTGGCGGACACGCCCGCGCGCTCCGCGACCTCACCGATTCTCATGCTGCGAGGATAAACCTTGCCCCCTAGGGGAAGGTCAAGCCCCTGCGGGGAACCTCACCACGCCGGTCGAAGCCTCGCATCGATAGTGCCAAGGCGATCGAAGGGGAGCGAGAGGCTCTAGACGAGTGCGGCGGCGACCTCGTCGAGGTGTGCGCCGCGAGAAGCTTTGACGAGCACGACATCGCCGTCGGTGAGGTGGTGGCGCAACCATTCGATCGCCGCACCGCTGCCGGCCATGGCGAGCGCCCGCTCTCCTGCGCCGTCGGCGATCGGCCGTGCGGCCTCACCGACAGTGAGCACAACATCCGCTCGGGTGGCGGCGTACTCTCCCGCCGCCCGATTCAGGGCGTCGCTCTCGTCCCCGAGCTCGCGAATCTCGCCGAGTACCGCAATGCGGCGGCTTCCCGCAATCGCGGCCAATGCATCCAGGGCAGCCCGAGTCGAGTCCGGGCTCGCGTTGTATGAATCGTTAAGCAGCGTCGCACCGCATTCCAGGTCGCGTAGTTCCATGCGCCACTTCGAAAGCGACGCTGTGGTGAATGCCGAAGCCGAAACGTCGAGCGGCACCCCGGCCCCCAGTCCCGCGGCGGCAGCAGCTGCGGCGTTCAGCGCCATGTGCGCTCCTACGATCGGGAGCACCACGGCCGCCGAGTCGTCGGTGGTCCGCAGCGTGAACGAGGATCGGCCGAACGGGTCGAGGGCGAGATCAATGACTCGAACGTCTGCGCTCTCCGACCGGCCGAAGGTCAACACTGGTCCGTCGGTCAGAGAGCGCATGTCCATCACTCGGGGATCATCGGCGTTGAGGATGGCTGTCCCGCCTGGCGCGAGCCCCTGTACCAGCTCACTCTTCGCGGTGGCGATCGCGTCACGCGACCCGAATTCACCGAGATGAGCCTGACCGACAGCCAGAACGACGGCGACGTCGGGCTGGACCAGGCCGGTAAGCAGGGCAATGTCTCCGATGTGGCTCGCCCCCATCTCGAGCACAAGGAACCGCGTCGTGCCGTCCGCGCGCAGCATCGAGAGTGGGGCACCGATCTCGTTGTTGAGGTTGCCGACCGTGGAGACTGTTGGCGCAACCCGCGCCAACGCCGCGGCGATCAGATCCTTCGTGCTGGTCTTCCCCTGGGATCCCGTCACGCCGACGACGATCAGTCGGTCGCGCAGCCTGGCCACGACGTTGGCGGCCAATACCTGCAGTGCCCTCTGCACGTCCTCGACGACGACGGTGGGCAGAGCCGTGGGTCGCGAACCGAGCACTGCCGCCGCACCCAACTCTGCTGCGCGAGCCGCGTAGTCGTGCCCATCGACGTGCTCGCCCTCGAACGCGACGAAGAGCCCGCCCGGCACAGCGTTTCGGCTGTCGTGCGCGGGCGGTGCCGTCACAATCACGGTGGCGTCGCCCGCGACCGTTCCGCCCACGACCGATGCGATCTCCGCGAGGGTGAGCGGGATCATGCCCCGGCTCCCCTGCGGGCGATGTTGGACGATGCGACATTGAACGAGATTGATTGGCGGTTGGTCACCTGCTCAGTCAACGCACATCGCCGTTGCCGCCGTGTATGGGGTTTTCGATACGCCGACGATAGGTTCGCGTGCACGCGCGCGGCCGGCCGGGGTGTATCGCCGATGTATCGAAAACCCCATACGTGCGCACAACAGCTGCGTGCGTTGACTGGATTGGTGATCGACACCGAACCAGCCCGCCCAACCACTCGCGCCCCGGGGAGCAGGGACACATCCGCCGTCCACGCGATCGGGGTCACCATCTATGGATGCGCACCAGACGAAGCCGCCATGATCCGAGCACTGGCGCCCGACTTCGGCATCGTCCCGACCATCACGGAGGCCGGTGTCGCCGAGTCCACTGCCGACTTGGCATTCGGCAACCGGTGCATCAGCGTCAGCCACAAGACGCGCATCACGAACCCGACGCTCCTGGGTCTCAGCAGGGCAGGCGTCGAGTACATCTCCACGAGGAGTGGAGGCTACAACCACATCGATGTCGCGTACGCGCGAAGTGTCGGAATCTCCGTTGAGAACGTGGCCTACTCACCCGCCAGCGTCGCCGACTACACGCTCATGCTGATGTTGATGGCGGTGCGGAACGCACGATCCACCTTTCGTCGAGTCGAGGCACGCGACTACCGACTGAACGACGTGCGGGGCAGGGAATTGCGCGACCTCACGGTAGGTGTGATCGGAACCGGACGAATCGGTGCGGCAGTCGTGGACCGATTGCACGGTTTTGGCTGCCGCGTGGTCGCGCACGACGTTCGGCCCAAGATCGACGTTGACTACCATCCGCTGGACGAGTTGCTTCTGCAGTCCGACATGGTCACGCTGCACACGCCGCTCACCACGACCACACACCATCTGCTCGATCGCCACCGCATTGAGCGTTTGAAGGACGGTGCGTACGTTGTCAACACCGGCCGCGGCTCGCTGATCGACACCGATGCCCTTCTGACGGCGTTGGAACGCGGCCGGCTCGGTGGGGCTGCACTTGATGTTCTCGAAGGAGAGGAGGGGCTCTTCTACAGCGACCGGAGTGGAACATCCCCGGTCGTCGACCGATTGTCCCGGTTGCAGGCACTGCCGAATGTGATCATCAGCCCGCACACCGCCTTCTACACCGACCATGCTCTGGCCGACACGATCGAGAACTCGCTCCTCAATTGCCTGCGCTTCGAACGCGGTGAGAACCGTGGCTAAGTTGCGGATCGGGGTCCTGTTCGGCGGAAGATCCGAAGAACACCCCATCTCGATCAAGTCCGCCCAGGAAGTCGCGGAACATCTCGATCTCAACAAGTACGAACCGTTCTACGTGGGAATCACCCGGAGCGGCACCTGGAGACTCTGCGATCGACCCTGCCCGGATTGGGAGACGGGATCCCGGGCGATCGCCCTTTCTCCGGACAGCGGCGCGCACGGGTTGCTCCTTCTGGAGGGCAATCGCTTCGAGACGATCCGTCTCGACGTGGTGTTCCCCGTCCTGCACGGGAGGTTCGGCGAGGATGGCGCGATTCAGGGTCTCCTGGAACTCAGCGGCATTCCCTATGTCGGCTGTGACATCCAGAGTTCGGCGCTGTGCATGGACAAGTCCCTCGCATACATCGTCGCTCGCGGAGCAGGTATCACCACCCCAGATTTCCGTGCGCTCACGGCCAACCAGGGGATAGCCGCCAATTCACTTGACTACCCGGTGTTCGTCAAGCCGGCTCGCTCGGGTTCCTCGTTCGGCGTCAGCAAGGTGTCCACCCCCGAGGAACTGCCTGCCGCGCTCGAGCTGGCCCGACAGTACGATTCGAAGGTTCTGATCGAGCAGGCCGTTGATGGCATTGAAGTCGGATGCGCCATCCTCGGCGACGACTCGGTGTCAGTCATCGGCGAAGTCGACCAGATTTCCCTCTCTCACGGCTTCTTCCGGATCCATCAGGAGGACGACCCCGAGAAGGGATCCGAGAATGCCACCTTCATCGTGCCAGCAAACATCTCGGCCGACTCGCGGATGCTCGTGCGAGAGACCGCGCGAGCGATCTACCGTTCCCTGGGTTGCACCGGTATTGCGCGCGTGGACATGTTCCTCAAGCCGGACGGCAGCGTCGTGCTCAACGAGGTGAACACGCTGCCGGGTCTGACGTCGTACAGCCGCTACCCGCGGATGATGGCTGCCGCCGGACTGTCGCTCGCCGTGGTCATCGACCAGATCGTGGCGCTCGCGATGATGGAACGCTCGCGATGAATCCCGATTTCGCGTTCGTCGACGAGCTGGTTTCCGGCATCCGCTGGGATGCGAAGTACGCCACGTGGGACAACTTCACCGGCTTGCCCGTCGACGGCTACCTGGCGAACCGGATCGTCGGCACCCTCGCGCTGTGCGGTGCACTCGGCGGGGCGGTCGACGTTGCGGCGTCCTTCGGGTTCGGCCTGCTCCTCTGGGACGGCTACCGTCCGCAGCGCGCGGTTGACCGCTTCGTGCGGTGGTCGCACGCCCCCGACGACGAGCGGACCAAGCAGGCGCACTACCCGAACATCGACCGGCGTGAGATGTTTGAGCACGGCTACGTGGCTTCACGGTCAGGCCACAGCGGGGGCAGCACCGTGGACCTGACGCTCTATCACCTCGACACCGGAGAGCTCGCCGCGATGGGCGGACGGCACGACCTGATGGATGCTGTCTCGCACCACGGAGCGCAAGAAGTCACGCACCAGGAGTCGAGAAACCGGAAATCCCTCTGCGCGATCATGGAAGCCGCCGGGTTTCTGCCGTACGACGTCGAGTGGTGGCACTACACGCTGCGTGAGGAGCCCTTTCCCGATACCTACTTCGACTTTCCGGTCGCGTCGACGAGTCGACGGCCGTGATTGCCGACCGTCAACCACTCGCGGGCGGCGTTGCTGGTAGCTGCACGGTAACTCGGAGTCCCCCGGCATCGCGCGGAGCGAGGGTGAGGATCCCCTCGTGCGCTTGCACGATGCTTTTGACGATTGCCAGACCGAGGCCGACCCCGGGGTGGTGGCTTCGAACGCGCTCGGTGCCTCGCTGAAACGGTTCGGTGAGTGTTGAAACGAGTTGAGGAGTCAGCAATTCACCGCTGTTCTCGACGGTTAGTACGGCGCACCCCTCACGGACTGTCGTGTTGACCTCGACGATCCCGTGATCGGGGAGGTTGTGCACGATGGCGTTGAGCACCAGGTTCGTTGTCATCTGCAAAAGCAGGGCATGTGAGCCGATGGTGGGCGTGATGTCCCCGGAAGTCTCGATGGTGACGCCCCGCTCCTCTGCAGAAGAGAAGAGCGTCTCACTCGCCTCTTCGGCGATCAGTGACAGGTCGACGAGATCACGGCCGAAAGAACGCTGATCGCTACGGCTGAGAAGCAGCAGGGCTTCGGTGAGCTCAATCGCCCGGGTGTTGACCGCGCGCAAGCGCTTGATGAGCTCATCACTGTCCCGGCTCGGATCGCTGATGGCGACATCCAGAAGCGTCTGGGTGATCGCCAGTGGAGTGCGCAGCTCGTGGGAGGCGTTGGCCGCGAATCTCTGCTGTTCGGCGTCGTGCGCTTCGAGCCGGGCAAGCATCGCATCGAAACTGTCCGCGAGTTCCCGGAACTCGTCATTACGCCCTTCCAGGTCGATCCGATGGGAGAGCGAACCGCTAGCGACTCGACGAGTCGCGTTGGTTATCCGGGAGAGGGGCGCGAGCATCAGGCCGGCGAGAAACCAGCCGCCGAGTAGGCCAAGGGCGAGCAGGA
>JBDUEC010000041.1:0-13380 GCA_040002655.1 Rhodoglobus sp.
GCCCTCAGCCAATGCCACATGCTGAGCTATCTGCACGCAGCCGTGATGAACGGGGTCGTCGTGACCGCGTACACGGATGCTGCGGAGGGCACCATGGCGCAGACGAACGATGGTGGCGGTCACTTCACCTCCGTGGTGCTGCGTCCCGTCGTGACGATCTCGGCGGGGGACCCCGCCCTGGCGCTCTCGCTCCACCATGAGGCGAGCCGGATGTGCTTCATCGCGTCTTCGGTGAATTTTCCGGTGAGCCACGAGCCGCGCATCCTGTTGGCAGACGACCCGCTGTAGCCGGCCGGCTGCCATGATGGGCGCATGAAACGCGCCGCTGCGGTCATCGCCCTCTCTGCGTTAGTTCTGGCTGCCCAGGCGGCAGCGCCCGCCTCGGCCTGTGGTTGTGGCGGGCCGGCGCCACAGCCCGGCACCCAGGTGAGCGTGGATCGGGAGAGCGCGCTGGTGCGGTGGAACGGCTCGCTCGAGGAGATCCTCATGCAGCTCGACATGCGGGGGGACACCGGCGAGACCGGCCTGGTCGTGCCGACCCCCACTCCGGCCAAGGTCACATCCGGGGATGCGTCAACCTTCGTCGCGCTGGAGGCGCAACTCGTGCCTGAGACGGTGGTCGAGTGGGACTGGTGGGGCGGTGGCATCTCCCTCGGTGCCGGAGCCGCTCCGGAGGGCGGGGGAGCCCCGACCGTGCTCGATCGCGTGCAGCTCGGCCCGATCGAGGCGACGACACTCGCGGCCGCGGATGCCACCGGGCTCACGACCTGGCTCGACGAGAACGGGTACGCGCTCTCGCCCGCCCTCGAAGCTGAGCTCGGGCCGTACGTAGACATGGGTTGGTCGTTCGTGGCGCTCAAACTGACCAGCACGGCGGACTTCGACGGAGCGCTCGACCCGATCCGCTTCAGTTTCGCCAGCGATTCCCTGGTCTACCCGCTGCGGATGTCGCACGCGGCCAAAACGGCGCAGACCGTGCGCCTGTACGTGCTTGGCGATCACCGCACCACCATCACCGGCACGGACGGCGCCCTCGCCATCACTCCGGTCACGTTCTGGGCCGGCAGGACCACCGATCCGACCCTGATGGCGCTCGGGAAGTACCTGACCGCCGTCGACCTGTACTTCGCCGATCCGGCTTCGCAGATCACGGATGATCTCGCGATAGACGACGCCTCCAACGACGATGCGATCGCGCCGACGGTGTACGTGACCCGTGTTGCGACTGTGCTCGGCATCCCGGTCGGGCCGCTAGTGGTCGTGGGCGCGCTGCTCCTGCTCGTGGTCGGCATCGTGATCGCGGTGCGGGTGCGCAGGAACCGAGCTCAGGCGCCCTGAGGTGCTGGCGGGTGGTGATTGCGACGCCCATTGGTGGCGCGGCAGTCGCGGCCGACGGCGCGCACACGACCCTCATGCTCACGGACTTGATTGCGGGACCGTCCGACGCCGACGTGCTCGAGTCACTGTTGACCAAGGCGTACGACCGCCTCGGCGCCAGCTAGCGCGCTCAGGCGGTGGCGCAGCCCAGGTTCGCGCAGCCGAGATTGGCGGTGCTCACGGGTGCGGTCTCCTCTGCGCGCGCCCAGCGGGCGATCGCGCTGGCCCAGCGACCATCGCGCTGGATGGAATCGAGCGCGTCGGTGTCGCGGCGCCGACGCTCGATGGCGCGCAGCTCCTTGAGCTGGCCTGCACGAGCCAGGTCGGCGAGTGCGAGAGCGATGAGCGGATTCATGTGACTTCTCCCAACGAACAACAGCGCAAAATGTAACCGGTGAAACGCTTTCGATAGTTAGACAGTACGCTAACCGCCATAACGTCTACAATGGTTAATTGTGACAGCGACCACCGACATTCAGCCAAAAGGCGTACAGCGCGACAGCGACGTCCAGCCCGAGGAACTGCTGGTGGATTTTCTGAACACGATCGACGTTGAGCTCGGCACCGACGTGCTGGCGAGCGAAGTCGACTACCGCCGGTGGGCACTCGACCACGGGGTGGAGCCCGGCGACCTGAACGAGGCTCGCGGCATCCGGTCGGCGCTGCGCGATCTGGTCTGCGGCGAATCCTGCACCCTGCCCGAGGTGAGCCTGCGCACGATTGCGGCCCCGCACGGCGTGCTGCTCGAGGGCGACACGGCAGCGCAGTCCGCGGTCGCAATCGCGACCGTACTGACCATCCAGGGCCGGATGGGGCGGGTGAAGCTGTGTCCCACCGAGGACTGCAGGATGGCTTTCTACGACAGGTCGCGCAACTCGTCGCGCACCTGGTGCACGATGGCCGTCTGCGGAAACCGGGTGAAGGCCAGAACGTTCCGCAACAAATCGGATGCACTCGGCGAATCCGAATCCGCTTAACGCCGTACACCCAGCTTGGGTCGGCCAGACTGGGAGCTTCGTCGTCGCCCAGGAAGGCACATTCGTGCGCGCAGCAGCATCACTCATCGTGGCAGTCGGACTCGTCGCATCCCTTGCGGCTTGTTCCACCCCGACAACGACCAACGCAGATTGCACGCCCACGGCGTCTGGCTCCGCCTCCGAAGGGGTGAAGGTCAGTGGCGCGTTCGACACCAAGCCGAAGGTCGACCTGAAGTCGCCGATCACGGTCGACGCCACCCAGCGCACCGTGGTGATCGCGGGCGACGGTGCGACGGCGGTCGACGGCGACAACGTGTCGGTGGAGATCACCCTCTACAACGGTGAGACCGGCAAGGAACTCACCGGCACGGGCTACACCGAGGGCAGCGCAACGAGCTTCGCCGTTGACCCAACCAAGGTGCTGCCCGGCTTGGTCAAGACCCTCGAGTGCACCAACGTGGGCTCGCGGGTCGTCAGCGTGATCCCGCCAGCCGACGGGTTCGGCGAGGCGGGCAACTCGCAGATCGGGCTCACTGCCGACCAGTCACTGGTGGTGGTGGTCGACGTTCTGGCGATCGCCGACGCGCCGCTGCCCAAGGCCGACGGCAAGGACCAGCCGGCAACGGCCGGCTTCCCGACGGTCGTGCTCGACGACACCGGGCGCCCCACCATCACGATTCCGGACACGGCACCGCCGACCGACCTGCAGATCGCCCTGCTCAAGAAGGGCGACGGCGCAGAGGTCACGGCCGGAGCCAACGTCGTCGTGCACTACGTCGGCATGAACTGGAACACCAAGACCGTGTTCGACGAGAGCTGGGCGCGCGGAACCCCCGCCACGTTCAACACTTCCCAGGTGATCGCCGGGTTCACGAAAGCTCTCGTAGGCCAGAAGGTTGGCTCGCAGGTCGAGGTGATCATTCCGCCCGCGGACGGTTATGGAGACGCCGGCAACCCGCCGAGCATCGGCGGAACCGACACCATCGTCTTCGTGATCGACATCCTCGGGATTGGTTGATCCTCTCTTCACGGGCGCTAGCCTGAAGCCTGTGCGCAGGGTCATCATTCTCGGTTCGACCGGGTCGATCGGCGTGCAGGCGCTCGAGGTGATCGCGGCGAACCCGGAGCGATTCACGGTGGTTGGTCTCTCTGCGGGCAGCAACCGTGAGCTCGTGGCCGAGCAAGCCGTCGCGTTCGGCGTGGAGCACACCGCGTTCGGCGCCGACGAGTCCGCCCAGCTGGTGCGCTCCGTCGAAGCGGATGTCGTGCTGAACGGCATCACCGGCAGCGTCGGTCTCGGCCCGACTCTCGCGACCCTTGAGGCCGGGACCACCCTGGCCCTCGCCAACAAGGAGTCCCTGATCGCCGGCGGCGACCTCGTGAAGGCGCTCGCGCGGCCGGGCCAGATCGTCCCGGTGGACAGCGAACACTCTGCGATCGCGCAAGCGCTGACGGCTGGGGCTGCCTCTGAGGTGCGCAGACTCGTGCTCACGGCATCCGGTGGTCCCTTCCGCGGTAGATCGCGCGAGTCGCTGGCGGGTGTAACGCCACGAGAGGCTCTCGCGCATCCCACCTGGGATATGGGGCTCGTGGTCACCACGAACTCGGCGACCCTCGTGAACAAGGGGCTCGAGGTGATCGAGGCCCACCTGCTGTTCGACGTGCCATACGACCGCATCGCGGTGACGGTGCATCCGCAGTCCATCGTGCACTCGATGGTGGAGTTCGTCGACGGATCGACGATCGCCCAGGCGAGCCCGCCCGACATGAGGCTGCCGATCTCACTCGGTCTCGACTGGCCGCACCGGGTCGCCGGCGTCGGCGTGCCGCTGGACTGGACCACTGCGCAGAGCTGGACGTTCGAGCCACTCGACGAGCAGGCGTTCCCTGCCGTGCGCCTCGCCAAGCAGGTCGGCGAGGCGGGTGGAACGTTCCCCGCCGTGTTCAACGCGGCGAACGAGCAAGCGGTGTTGGCCTTCCACGACGGGCGGATCGGCTACCTCGACATCGTCGAGACCGTGGAGAGAGTGGTTGACGCGCACGAGCCGAGCGGGCCCCTGAGTCTGGAGTCGGTCTACGAGGCGGAACGCTGGGCTCGCGGGGCCGCCGACGGGATCATCCGCTAGTCGTTCTTGTCGGGCTTGCCGTGCGTGAAGTCTGATCGCACGAGGTCGCTCGCGTGCAGGATGTCGTCGCGGCTCGATTCGCTGATCGCGCCGTCCGCGCGTGCGCTCTCGACCGTGGCCTCAAGGGCGTCCAGGGCATCGAGCGCGGAGTTGGCGTCGTCATCCGCTACCGCCTGCGCGACCGCGAGCACACCCGCGCGCAGGTCACCGAGCGTGGCCTGGTCGGATGTGACGCCCTCGATCGACTGCTCCAACTGCTCCAGGTGCTTGCCGGTCTTGCCGTTGACGGAGGGGTACTCGACCGAAGTGGCGCTGGGAGTGGGAGTCGGAGTGGACGATGCGGCCGGCGGCCGCGCGATCGGCTGCGTGGTCGCAGTCAGGCCGGACAGCCACACCCAGCCAATGGCCCCGAGCGTCACGATCACCGCGCCGACGACCAGCGCGGCGACGAGGCGTGTCCGCCCGGGCGCTGGGGCGATCTTCGTGCGTGGCCGGGCGGCCGCGGTGGCGGTCGGCGCGGCGAGCCGCACAGTAGTCGCGGGCGCAGCGAGGCGTTCGGTTGCTGCTGGTGCACCGAGGCGTTCGGTGGCGACCGCGTCGGGCGCCACAACGGGAGCGACCGAGTAGCGCAGCGTCGGGGCATCCGGCCCAGTATTCGTGCGGATGGCACGCAACTCGCGCGCCACCACCGTCGCTGTGGGGCGTCGCTCGGGATCGCGACTGGTCATCGCCCCGAGGAGATCGCTCCAGCGCGCGCCGAACTCGGAGGGGAGCGCCGGATCGGTCGCCAGGCGAGCTGCGATGGTCTCGATGGCTGAGCCAGGGAATGCACGGTTGCCCGTGAGGCACTCGATCAGCACGAGACCGAGGGAGTAGATGTCGGTCGCCGTACCGACTTCGCCGCCGGCCGCCTGCTCCGGGCTGAGATAGCTGAGCGTTCCGAGGGCAGAGCCGTCCCGCGTCAGGTGGGTCGCGTCGACGACGCGCGCAATTCCGAAGTCCGCGAGCTGGGCCGAGCGAGCTGCGCCGTTGGGCAGCAGGATATTGCCGGGCTTCACATCGCGGTGCACTACACCGTGCTCGTGGATGTAGCTGAGAGCCGCCGCGATGTCAGCCCCGACCTGCGACGCCTCCGTCGGAGGGAGCGCGCCATCGCGCAGGCGAGCCGAAAGGTCCGGCCCGTCGACGTACTCCATGACGAGGAACGCGCGACCGGATGCGTCCGCGGTGACCGCGTCGAACAGCGTGACGAGCCCGTGGTGGTTGAGTCGGGCGAGCAGCGTGACTTCGCCACGCTGACGATCCAGATCCTCCGCGCTCGCGGCTCCGGCCTCGAAGATCTTCAGCGCCACCGGCCTGCCGAGGGACAGGTCGCTGGCGCGGTACACCGAAGCCATGCCGCCGTGGCCGATGAGCGCTTCCACCTGGTAGCGGCCGGCGAGAACGCTACCGATCTCGACATCGTGTGGGGGAGTGGGCATCGAGACAATCGTACGCGTGGCCGGTGGGCCGGCCCGAGTCGCCGTTCACGGTGCGCGCCCAGCGGATTCATGGACAGGGACAGTTACTGTTAGCCCGTGCCCGCGTTCGACATCAGCAGCGTTCTGCTCTACATCCTCGGCATCCTGATCGTGCTCGTCGGGTTGGCGATCTCCATCGGGTTGCACGAAGTCGGCCATTTGCTGCCCGCTAAGCGGTTCGGCGTGAAGGTCGGCCAGTACATGATCGGCTTCGGTCCGACACTGTTCTCCTGGCGTCGGGGCGAGACCCAGTACGGCGTCAAGGCGATCCCGCTCGGCGGATACATCTCGATGGCAGGCATGTATGCGCCAGCAAAGGTCGGTGGCCGCGGCCGTACTGCCACCACGGGCATGTTCGAGACCCTCGTGCAGGACGACCAGGCCGTCGCACACACAGACACGATCGAGGAGGAGAAGCGCGCCTTCTACCGGCTGCCGGTAGTGAAGCGGGTCATCATCATGCTCGGTGGGCCGGTGATGAACCTGCTGCTCGCCATCCTGTTCTTCGGGATTGTGCTCTGCGGGTTCGGCGTTGCGCAGGCGACGACCACGCTCGGTTCTGTCTCCGAATGCCTGGTTCCGGTCACTGCAGATCGGCAGGACTGCGAGCCGAGGGATCCGGCTGCCCCCGCCCACGAGGCCGGCCTGAAGCCGGGCGACCGCATCGTCAGCATCGACGGGGTCGCGATCGCCGACGTCGACCAGGCGGGCACGATCATCCGCGCGTCGGCCGATAAAGACCTCACGATCACGATCGAGCGCGACGGCACACAGCAGGATCTCGCCGTGACCCCGGCTCCCACCGACCGTTACGTGGTCGACGACCAGGGCAAACAGGTGCTGGATGCCGCAGGCAAGCCCGAGATCGAGAAGGTCGGCTTTCTCGGTGTGGGCTGGGCCAGCGAGGTGCGCCAGCAACCGGTGACCGCCATCCTGCCCGCCGTCGGAGACAACATCAGTCGGCTCGCCACGACAATCTCCCACCTGCCCCAACGCGTCGTCGACCTTGTGGTCACGACTTTTGGCCCGGGGGAGCGTGACCCGAATGGCCTCATCGGCGTTGTCGGTGTCGGCCGGATCGCCGGCGAGATCACCAGCCTCAACTCGATACCGGTTGCCGACCGCGCCGCCAACCTCATCCAGCTCGTCGGCAGCCTGAACGTGGCGCTCTTCGTCTTCAACCTGATCCCGTTGCCGCCGCTCGACGGCGGCCACATCATCGTCGCCCTCATCGACGGCGTGCGACGGTTGGGCGCACGAATCGCGAAGAAGCCGCTGCCGCCGCCGATCGACGCCGCCAAGATCGTGCCGGTGACCCTCGTGGTGGCGACGCTGCTCGGCGCGCTGACCGTGCTGCTGATCATCGCGGACATCGTCAAGCCCATCACGCTGCAGTAACCCCGCACCCGGGGATCGTTCGGGCACCCCGGGTAGGATCGAACCGTGCCTGCAGTCAACCTCGGGATGCCCAAAGTCCCCGAAACCCTAGCCCCGCGTCGCAAGACTCGCCAGATTCACGTCGGCAAGGTCGGGGTGGGAAGCGACTCGCAGGTGAGCGTGCAGTCGATGACCACCACGCAGACCACGAACATCAACGCCACGCTGCAGCAGATTGCCGAACTCACGGCCACCGGCTGCGACATCGTGCGGGTGGCGGTGCCCCACCAGGACGACGCGGACGTGCTGCACATCATCGCCGCGAAGAGCCAGATCCCCGTGATCGCCGACATCCACTTCCAACCGCGCTACGTGTTCACCGCCATCGATGCCGGCGTCGGAGCCGTGCGGGTGAACCCGGGCAACATCCGCAAGTTCGACGATCAGGTTGGCGCCATCTCGGCGGCGGCCAAGGCCGCGAACGTGAGCATCCGCATCGGTGTGAACGCGGGCTCGCTGGAGCCGAGCATCCTGCAGAAGTACGGCAAAGCCACGCCAGAGGCACTCGTGGAGAGCGCCGTCTGGGAGGCCAGCCTGTTCGAGGAGCACGACTTCCACGACTTCAAGATCTCGGTCAAGCACAACGACCCAATCGTGATGGTGAAGGCGTACCGGCTGCTTGCGGAGCGCGGCGACTGGCCGCTGCACCTCGGGGTAACGGAGGCCGGTCCGGAGTTCCAGGGCACCATCAAGAGCGCGACGGCCTTCGGCATCCTGCTCAGCGAGGGAATCGGCGACACGATTCGGGTCTCGCTCTCTGCGCCGCCCGTGCAGGAGGTCAAGGTTGGCCTGCAGATCCTGCAGTCACTCAACCTGCGCGAGCGCAAGCTCGAGATTGTCTCCTGCCCGAGCTGCGGCCGGGCCCAGGTTGACGTCTACCAGCTCGCGAACGACGTCACGGCTGGGCTCGAGAAGATGACGGTTCCACTCCGCGTGGCCGTGATGGGCTGTGTCGTGAACGGCCCGGGCGAGGCCCGCGAGGCGGACCTGGGCGTCGCCTCCGGCAACGGCAGGGGCCAGATCTTCGTCAAGGGTGAGGTCATCAAGACGGTGCCAGAATCCGAGATCGTTGCGACCCTCATCGAGGAGGCGAACCGGCTTGCCGCCGAGATGCCGCCCGGTGCCATCGGGTCGCCCGAGGTCGTTACGGTCTAAGCCCGATCACCCCCGTTCTGGGTTGATTGGCCTCTGGCCGATCGCGGTACATTCGAGCAACGACGAAGTCGTTGTCGCTTGTGGCGGATCCGTACCCTGCCTCATTCCGAAGTAGCGGTGCCCCGGTGACCAACTTGTGGGGAGTTGGATATGCCAGGTCGAACGACGCTGCACACTTTCCGTTCCGGGTAAGCCATTGGCGCGCTGCCCCACGGATCCGCAGCGCCCGATGATGGAACGGAAACGACCCGCGAGTGCGCCGAGCCCCCCTCGGTCGCACTCGCGGGTCATCTTTGCGCAGTAGCCCCGGCTGGGGGCATCGCATCCGGGCGGCGCGGCGTAGCGTGGCTGGTGATCAACGACCCGAATTGTCTGCGATCCCAGTGGACCCCGGGGTGAGCCTCTCGGGGTCCAACGCTGTCGGGCGGCCGGATCGACTGTGGATAAAGTTGTCGGGTGGCCACTCGACTCTCCCAACTCTTCGTCCGCACCCTCCGGGAGGACCCGGTGGACGCCGAAGTCGCGAGCCACCGCCTACTGGTGCGCGCCGGCTACATCCGCCGCCAGGCGCCGGGTGTGTTCGCCTGGCTGCCGCTCGGACTCAAGGTGCGTCGCAAGATCGAGGCCATCATCCGCGAGGAGATGGACGGAATCGGTGCACAGGAAGTGCATTTTCCGGCCCTTCTCCCTCGTGAGCCCTACGAACAGACCGGTCGCTGGACGAAGTACGGCGACGGGATCTTCCGGCTCAAGGATCGCAAGGGCGCCGACTACCTTCTCGCGCCTACCCACGAAGAGGCGTTCACCCTGCTCGTGAAGGACCTGTACTCGAGCTACAAAGACCTGCCACTCGCGATTTACCAGATCCAGGACAAGTACCGCGACGAGGCGCGACCCCGTGCGGGCCTGCTGCGCGGCCGCGAGTTCTCGATGAAAGACGCCTACAGCTTCGATTACACGGATGCCGGGCTCGACGATTCGTACATGAAGCAGCGTGACGCCTACGAGCGCATCTTCCAGCGGCTGGGCCTCGAGTACGTGATCGTCAACGCAGACAGCGGGCTCATGGGTGGTGCGCGCAGCGAGGAGTTCTTGCATCCGACGCCGATCGGGGAGGACACCTTCGTGCGCTCCGCCGGGGGTTACGCCGCCAACGTGGAGGCGTTCACCACGGAGGCTCCGGCCGCCCGCTCGTTTGAGAAGCTCACGCCTGCTGAGGTGCTGGACACCCCGGACACGCCCACGATCGCCACGCTCGTCGATGTCGCCAATGAGAAGCATCCGCGACCCGACGGCCGGGCCTGGACCGCCGCGGATACGCTCAAGAACGTCGTGCTCGCGCTCACCGATCTGGACGGCGCCCGCGAACTGGTGGTAGTCGGACTGCCCGGCGACCGCGAGGTGGACCTCAAGCGCGCCGAAGTGGCCTTTGCACCCGCGGAGGTCGAGCCGGCGACGGAGGCGGACTTCGCCAAGCACAAGGGGCTCGTCAAGGGGTACATCGGACCATGGTCGGCTGACGGCGCCGTGCTGGGCTACGGCGAAGACGGCGCGGGATCACGCACCGGCATCCGCTTCCTGACTGACCCCAGGGTCTCCGAGGGCACCGGGTGGATCACCGGCTCGAATGAGCACGGCAAGCACGTCTTCGGTCTGGTGGCCGGTCGCGACTTCCAGTCAGACGGAACGGTCGAGGTGGCCGACGTGCTCGCTGGCGACCCTGCGCCCGACGGATCAGGGCCGGTTGAGCTCGCGCGCGGCATGGAGATCGGGCATGTGTTCCAGCTTGGCCGTTTCTTCGCTGAGACGCTCGGGCTCAAGGTTCTCGACGAGAACGGCAAGCTCGTAACCGTGACGATGGGCTCATACGGCATCGGGGTCACCCGCATCATGGCCGTGATCGCCGAGTCGAACAACGACGAGAACGGCCTGATCTGGCCGAAGAACGTCGCGCCGTTCGACGTGCACGTGATCGCCACCGGCAAGGATGACCTGGTCTACGAGGTGTCGGAGAAACTTGTGGCCGACCTCGAGGCCACGGGCAGCGACGTGCTGTTCGACGACCGGTTCAAGGTCTCGCCCGGCGTCAAGTTCGGCGATGCCGAACTGCTCGGCGTGCCGGTGATCGTGATTGTGGGCCGCGGTGCCGTCGACGGGCAGGTCGAGCTGTGGGACCGCCGCTCCGGCGAGCGCACGCCCCTCGCGATCGCCGACGTCGTGGCTGCCATCGCCGCCCTCTCCTGAGTTGCGGACTTCCGCCCCAGCACGTCACGCGCACACCGGCTGAAGTCCGCAACTGACGTGAGGGGTGAGGCCGGGCCGCTCGACCCCGCCGCGCATCGGGTACCGTAGAGGCACGACGTCGCGCACCACCGTGAGCGAGTCGACAGAACCCAATATCGGAGGCCCTCAGTGGACATCGACCTGAGCGTGCTGCGCCTCATGGAGCGCGAGCGTGAGATCCCGTTCGAGGAACTCGTGCAGATCATCGAACAGGCCATTCTCACGGCCTACGTCAAGCACACTACCGATGGCGATCACAAGGCACCGGATCACAAGCCGGGTGACCACAAGCAGGGTGACCAGAAGCAGGAGCACAGGGCAGCGGATGCCGCGCCGACCGCGCGGGTCGAACTCGATCGCAAGACCGGCAAGGTCAGCATCTGGGTGCCCGAGCACGACGACGAGGGCAACGTCATCGGCGAGGCCGAAGACAGCCCGAGTGACTTCGGTCGGATCGCGGCATTCGCGGCCAAGCAGGTCATCAACCAGCGCCTTCGCGACATCGGCGACGACAAGGTGCTCGGAGAGTTCAAGGGCCGCGAGGGCGACATCGTTGCCGGCATCATTCAGCAGGGTCCCAACCCGCGGATGATCCACGTCGACCTGGGCACTGTCGAGGCGATCCTGCCGCCCGAGGAGCAGGTGCCGGGCGAGGACTACGCACACGGCACCCGCATCCGGGTGTACGTGACCGCGGTGAACAAGGGCACGAAGGGCCCGCAGATCACCGTGAGCCGCACGCATCCCTCGCTCGTGCGCAAGCTCTTCGCGCTCGAGGTTCCGGAGATTGCCAGCGGTGTCGTGGAGATCACCTCGCTTGCTCGCGAGGCCGGACACCGCACCAAGATGGCCGTACGCGCCATGGAGCCGGGCGTCAACGCCAAGGGCGCGTGCATCGGTGAACTCGGCCAGCGCGTGCGCGCGGTTACAGCTGAGCTCAACAACGAGAAGATCGATATCGTCGATTACTCGCCCGACCTCGCCACCTTCGTGGCTAACGCGCTGTCGCCCGCCAAGGTGACCAGCTCATACGTGATTGACGAGGCGACCAAGGCCGTGCGCGCGCTCGTTCCCGACTACCAGCTGTCGCTGGCGATCGGCAAGGAGGGCCAGAACGCCCGCCTGGCGGCCAAGCTCACCGGCGCTCGCATCGACATCCAGCCAGATTCAATTCTCGAAGAGAATTGAATTAAATAGGCACAGCCGATTCTCGAAGAGAACCGATGCAACAGCACCGCGATTCTCGAAGAGAACCGATCCAGCAACACGGCCAAAGAAACTACTTTCCAATCTGGAAAGGATATGCCATTCTGTAAGTAGTTCCGATTGGGACAATCACGAAAGGCATCAGCCATGAAGGAAACCACTGGTCCGTCAGCAGCCTCCGCCGAGGAAGCGCGGGTGCTACTGGGCGCGGCGGGCACTGGCGCCAGGGCCGGCGCGTCGCTGTCACGCTCGACGGCCGTCGCCGAGCGCACGTTCGCGGCCGTCCTCGGCGCGTGCATCGCTCTATTCCTGCTGTCGGTGGTCTACATCTATCCGCTCGGCAACCCGCTCCTCACCGTCGTAGTCACCGTGGTGTACGCGGCGGGCATCGTCGCGGCCATCCTGGTCTTCGCCCGCGTGCGCACCGGCGCCAGCGCGGGATGGGGCCGTCGATACGTCGTCGGATTCATCGCGACAATGGTGATCTACTGCGTAGGTGTTCTCGTCTTCTCACGTACCGGCCTGACGGCGCCCGCGTTCTGGGCGCCCTATGCGCTTGCCACGGCCCTGCCGGTGTTCGTAGCGAGCTTCGTCGGATCCCGGCGATGACAGATCCGATGCCGTCGCCGGCAGGGGTGCATCCGCGGCACGGAGTCGATGAGGCGCTCACCGCCCCGCTGCGATTGAGTATCGTTGCTGCGCTCTCGCGGGTGGACAATGCAGAGTTCGCCACCATCCGGGACTCGCTCGAGGTCAGTGATTCCCTGCTCAGCAAGCAGGCGACGGTGCTCGAGGCTGCGGGCTACATCGCGGTTCGCAAGGGCTATGTCGGCAAGCGACCACGCACCTGGCTCTCCGTGACAACCGCGGGCCGCGCCGCGCTTGCTTCGCATCTCGCTGCGCTGCGGGCGATCGTCGATGGTCTGGAGCCGTGAGCGGATCGCGGCATCCGGGCGGGCGGGGTAGGATGGAGCCCGTAAGAACTTGCATCGGTTGCCGCACGCGCGCGGAGACATCCACTCTGTTGAGGGTGGTGCTTTCCAGAAGCAGCGCGCAGGGTGGCGAGGTGGTCCCGGATCCGTCCGCGACACTTCCCGGTCGAGGTGCGTGGGTTCACCCCACGGCCCAGTGCATCGAACTCTCTGTCAAGCGCAGGGCGTTCGGGCGGGCCCTCCGGGTGAACGTTCCCCTCGGAACGGATGCGATTTACGAATTGGTCGGCTTCCAACTCGGAAGCCCGAATGAACAGGCTGATTGACCTATGGACAACTAATGAGCGGCTCGAAATGAGTTCCGTCC
>JBDUEC010000042.1:0-13180 GCA_040002655.1 Rhodoglobus sp.
CCGGGCGACCTGAGGCCCTCGGGCACCTCAGCCGACGCCTCCGCATCCACGAAGAACACGGTGCGCTTGCGACCCTCCGCACCGGCCGCTGGCACCTCGTAGATGCTTGCCCCGGCAAGCGTCAGCCCGAGAGCGGATGCCTTGTCTGGCCCCGCCATGACGAGCCAGACCCGGTCCGAGCCGTTGATCGCCGGGAGGGTGAGGCTGAGCCGCTCCGGCGGCGGCTTCGGCGAGTTGCGCACCGGGATCACTGTGCGATCGGTGACCGAGATGCCCGGCGCCTCTGGGAACAGCGAGGCGATGTGCCCGTCTGGTCCAACCCCGAGGAACGTGATGTCGAACAGGGGGAGTGCGGCCCCGTCGGCGGCGTGATCGGCGAGCTCGGCCGCGTACAGGTCGGCCGCGGCATCCAGGTCGATACCGTCGTCTGAAGCCGCGTATGCGTGAATCTGGGATTCATCGAGATCGAGGTGGTCGAGTAGCGCCGCCCTGGACTGTGTCTCGTTGCGCTCCGCGTCGCCGCGCGGAAGCCAGCGTTCGTCGCCCCACCAGAACTGCACGCGCGCCCAATCGACAGTGTCGCGGGCCGGGGAATCCCTGATGGCTTCGAGCACGGTGGCGCCCATGGTGCCGCCGGTGAGAACGACGTTGACCTCGTCCTGCTCGTCGAGGAGGTCGACAACTTTGATGAGGAACCGGGCGGCGACGGAGCCGGCCAGGGTCGGCTTGTCGCGGTGGATCAGTACGCGGCGCTCATTGCTCACGAATGCACTGCCTTCTTCTTCGATGCTGGCTTCGTGCGACCGGGCTTGCCGAGCGCACTCAACCCACTCTGCACCACTTCGCCGAAGAGTTCGTCGGGGTCGAGCCGGCGCAACTCCTCCGCGAGGCAGTCGCGAAGGCTGCGGCGGGGCAGCGAGATGTCGTGTGTCGGCTGGTTCGGCTGGAGCAACGTCGCCACGTTCGCCAGCGTGCGCTCCAGCACGATCGGACCAGCGGCCCGGTTGAGCTGCACGCCCTGGATACCGCTCGACCCGTGCGACTTGCTCGAGATCTCGAGGTCGACATCCACCTGGAGTTGCAACTGCAACCAGGCGGCGAGCAGCACCGTCGAGGGCGAGTCGGCCGCACCGTGCACGGCGACCCTGGTGACCGGCTCATACGGCGGCTGGTCGAGGACGGCGGCCAGCTGGGCCCGCCACAGGGTGAGCCGCGTCCAGGCGAAGTCAGTGTCGCCGGGGGCGTAGGTTTCGCTGAGGTGCTTGAGCGCCTGCAGCGGGTTGGTGCTGGCCGCTGCATCCGTGATCCTGCGCTGCGCTATGCGCCCGATAGCGGACTCAGAGACCACTTCTGGTGCAACTCCCGGCCACCAGGCCACAACCGGCGCATCGGGCAGCAGGAGGCCGGTGACGAGGCCTTCCTGATCGGATGCCGTGTCACCGTACGCGCGCACGACGATGACTTCGGAGGCGCCAGCGTCACCGCCGACCCGGATCTGGGCGTCGACCTTGGATTCGGCGGCCTTGTTGGGCTTTCCCGCAGCGGTGGAGACCACGATCACCCTCATCGGATGCTCGCGCGACGCGTCGTTCGCCGCCTCGATCGCTTCCTCCTCCTCACCAAGAACCGTCGAGATGACGAGGGTCAGCACGCGCCCGAGGGCGACCGCGCCACCCTCCTCGCGAATCTTGACCAGCGTCTTCGAGATCTGGCTGGTGGTGGTGTTGGGAAGGTCGACAATCATGGTCGTCTCCAGGTTCGTCCGTCGCGGGCGAGGAGCTCGTCCGCAGAGCTCGGGCCCCACGTGCCCGGCCGGTACTGCTCGGGCTGGCCCTGTGTGGCCCAGAACTCCTCGATCGGGTCGAGGATCTTCCAGCTGAGCTCCACCTCCTCGTGACGGGGGAACAGCGGGGGATCGCCCAGCAGAACGTCGAGGATCAGGCGCTCGTAGGCTTCGGGGCTGGCCTCGGTGAAGGCGTGGCCATAACCGAAGTCCATGGTCACGTCGCGCACCTGCATGCCCGCGCCCGGCACCTTGGAACCGAAGCGGATCGTGACGCCCTCATCGGGCTGCACGCGGATCACGAGGGCGTTCTGACCGAGCGTTCCGGTCTGGCTCTCTGCGAAGAGGTACTGCGGTGCGCGCTTGAAGACCACCGCGATCTCGGTGACCCTGCGACCGAGGCGCTTGCCTGCGCGCAGGTAGAACGGCACCCCGGACCAGCGACGAGTTCCAATGTCCAGGCGAATCGCTGCGAAAGTCTCGGTGAGCGACTTCGGGTTCATGCCGTCTTCCTCGAGGAAGCCGATGACCTTCTCGCCGCCCTGCCATCCGCTCGAGTACTGGCCGCGTGCGGTCGAGTGGCTGAGGTCCTTCGGCAGCCGAACCGCGGAGAGCACCTTCTCCTTCTCGGCGCGCAGGTCGGCCGCGTCGAACGACACCGGCTCCTCCATTGCGGTGAGGGCGAGCAACTGCAACAGGTGGTTCTGGATCACGTCGCGCGCCGCGCCGATGCCGTCGTAGTAGCCGGCTCGGCCGCCCACACCGATGTCCTCGGCCATCGTGATCTGCACGTGGTCGACGTAGTTGGAGTTCCAGATGGGCTCGTACAGCTGGTTGGCGAAACGGAGCGCGAGGATGTTCTGCACCGTCTCCTTGCCCAGGTAGTGGTCGATGCGGAACACGCTGTCGGGCGGGAACACCGACTCGACGACGTCATTGAGCTCGCGGGCGGTCTTCAGGTCGGAGCCGAATGGCTTCTCGATGACCACGCGGCGCCACTGGCCGTCGGTCTGCTCGGCGAGGCCGGAGCGGCGCAGCTGCTCGGTCACCTGCGGGAACGACTTCGGCGGAATCGAGAGGTAGAACGCGTGGTTGCCCATCGTTCCGCGGGTCTCGTCCAGTTCCTCGAGGGTCGCCTTCAGGCGCGCGAACGCAGCATCGTCATCAAACTCGCCCTGCACGAAGCGGATGCCCTGCGAGAGCTGGCGCCACACATCGTCATCGAACGGGGTGCGCGCGTACTTCTTGACCGCGTCGTAGACCTCCTTCTCGAAGTCCTGCGTCTCCCAATCGCGGCGAGCGAATCCGACGAGCGCGAAGCCCGGCGGCAAGAGGCCGCGGTTGGCGAGGTCGTAGACCGCGGGCATGAGCTTCTTGCGTGACAGGTCGCCTGTCACGCCGAAGATCACGAGTGCGCTTGGTCCTGCGATCCGGTTGAGACGACGGTCCGAAGCCAACCGCAGCGGGTTGAAATCGGGCGTGATATCCACGGGGGACATGCAGCTCCTTGGTGCAGTGGTAGTGCTAGCTGGCTGCTAGTTCAGGCTCGCGAGGATCGCGGAGAGCGCCCCCGCGGGGTCGCTGGTGGTGAGGGTGAGCACCGGGCGACCGTGGTCGGCGAGCACGCTCGCGTCGCCGGCGGCCTGGGCCTGGATGAGCTGGCCGAGTGAGAACGGACGCTCGGGAATGTCGAGATCCTCGATGGGCTTCTCCACGATCTGCAGGAATACGCCAACCGCGGGTCCGCCCTTGTGGAACTGCCCGGTCGAGTGCAGGAATCGCGGACCCCAGCCGAAGGTGACGGGGCGCTTTGCGCGCGCCGCGAACGCGTCGCGGAGGTCGGCGAGGTGCGGGGTCGCGACCCGGTCCACGTAGGCCTGGATCGACACGTAGCCGTCGTCGTCCAGGTGTGAGAGCAATGCGGAGATCACGCCGGCCAGGTCGTGCTGGTCGGCCACCACATCCGCTGTTCCGCGCACCTCGATGTCGCCGGAGAAGAACGCCGGGGCGACCGGCGTGGTGGGGTGGTCGATCAGCGCGCGGGTGGCGATCTTCGCGGATTCGACATCCGGTTGGTCGAACGGGTTGATGCCGAGCAGGCGCCCGGCTACGACTACCGCATACTCCCAGGTGAGGATCTGCGCGCCGAGGGTGCCGGTGATCTCGATCTCGCCGTCGGCGACGTCCTTGGTGTCATCCCAGTCGCCGACCAGGCGCACGATCTGCACGTCGGGCAGGTTTTCGCTGACCTCGGGGGAGTTCACGTCGAGCACGACGGGCAGGATTCCCTTGCCGAGCTTGCCAGTGGACTCGGCGATGAGCTGCTCGGCCCAGTCGCCGAAGCCCACGATGTGGGTGCCGTCGGGCACGATGCCGAGCTTGTCCTTGAGTGGGATGGTGCCGGCGATCGCAGCACCGAGCACGAGGCCGGGGTTGTCGATCGTGTCGACCGCAAGCTCCATCGACATGGCCTCGGCCTCGTCGAGCAGGGCCGAGATATCGACACCGGCGAGCCCGGTCGGCACCAGGCCGAATGCAGTGAGGGCCGAGTAGCGGCCGCCCACATTGGGGTCGGCGTTGAAAACGCGGTAACCGGTCTCGCGAGCGGACACGTCGAGCGGGGAGCCCGGATCGGTCACGATGATGATGCGCTCGAGTGGGTCGACCCCCGCGTCACTGAACGCCTTCTCGTAGATGCGCTTCTGGCTGTCCGTCTCGAGGGTCGAACCCGACTTGGACGAGACGACGATCGCGGATTCGGTGAGCCGGTCGCGAAGCGCGGCCAGTACCTGCCCGGGCGCGGTCGAGTCGAGCACGGTGAGGTCGACGCCCTGGGTGCGGGTGATGACCTCGGGGGCCAGCGATGAGCCGCCCATGCCGGCGAGCACGATGTGGGTCACCCCGTCTTCGCGGAGCTTGTCGCGGAGGGCGAGGATGTCCTCGACCAGCGGCCGGGAGACGCCGACCGCCTCGGTCCAGCCGAGGCGCTTCTCCGACTCGGCTTCGGCCTCAGCGCCCCACAGGGTCGCGTCCTGGCCGGTGATGCGGCTGGCCACCAGGTCGGAGACCAGCTGCGGCACGATCCGCTCGACGGCCTCAGCAGCGGCACCGCTGAGGGCGATCTTCACGCTCATGCCTGCGACCCGCCACGCGCGGCTTCGAGCGCGGCGGTGACCGTGTCAAGTAGTTCATTCCAGGACACGATGAACTTCTCCACGCCCTCCTTCTCCAGCAGGGCGGTGACCTCGTCGTACGAGATGCCCTGGGCCGCGATCGCGTCGAGCACCGCATTCGCAGCGTCGTAGGAGCCGGTGA
The DNA here is from genome assembly GCA_040002655.1 of Rhodoglobus sp. GTDB lineage: Bacteria > Actinomycetota > Actinomycetes > Actinomycetales > Microbacteriaceae > Rhodoglobus. The sequence continues at coordinate 5,099 of JBDUEC010000042.1, forward strand.
CCGCGTCGCCGTGGAACACACCATGGTCGAGGGTCGCGTCGAGCGTCTTCTCGGGCATCGTGTTGACGACCTCCTTGACCGCGAGTTCCGTCACGTACAGTGTGTCGGGCAGCGCCGGGTCCTTGACACCGGTCGAAGCCCACAGTGGCCGCTGCTTGTTCGCGCCAGCGGCGATGAGGCCCTTCGCGCGCTCGGAGTCGAACGCCTGCTCGTAGACCTGGTAGGCGAGCTGAGCGTTCGCCACGCCCGCCTTGCTCTTGAGCGCGATGGCCTCGTCGGTGCCGATGGCAACCAGGCGCTTGTCGATCTCGGTGTCGACGCGCGAGACGAAGAATGAGGCAACCGAGTGGATCTTGCTGAGGTCGAGACCTGCCGCCTTCGCCTGCTCGAGGCCACTCAGGTAGGCGTTGATGACCTCACGGTGGCGCTCCAGGCTGAAGATGAGGGTCACGTTCACGCTCACGCCGACTGCCGTCAATGCAGTGATGGCCTCGAGGCCCTCGATCGTGGCGGGCACCTTGATCATCACGTTCTCGCGAGCGACCTTGGCGTGCAGCTGCTTGCCCTGCTCCACGGTGCCCGCTGCATCGTGGGCGAGCGCCGGCTCGACCTCGATGGAGACCCGGCCGTCGACGCCCTTGGTCGCGTCGTACACCGGGCGGAATGCGTCGCATCCGTTCGCCACGTCCTGCGTGGTGATCTCAAAGACGGCGTCGGAGACCGTCGCGCCCGCAGCTGCGAGTTCGGCGACCTGCGCGTCGTACGCCTCGCCCTTGGCGAGCGCACCCGCGAAGATCGTGGGATTTGTGGTCACGCCCACGACGTGCTTGGTGTCGATGAGGTCCTGCAGGCTGCCTGAGACGATCCGCTCGCGGGAGAGGTCGTCAAGCCAGATGCTGACTCCGATGGCCGAGAGTTCGGCGAGCGGGCTGGGGGTGGTGGTCATGGTGCTTCTTTCTCTGATGCCGGCGCCTACAGGGCGGCCAGCGAGTCCTTGGCTGCGGCGATCGCGTGCTCGGTGGTGATACCGAACTCGCGGAACAGGGTCTTGTAGTCAGCGGATGCCCCGAAGTGCTCGATCGAGACGCTGCGGCCGGCGTCGCCGACATATTCACGCCACGTGAGGGCGATCCCGGCCTCGATCGACACCCTGGCCCTGACCGCCTTCGGGAGCACCGACTCGCGGTACTCGTCCGACTGCTCCTCGAACCACTCGAGGCTGGGGGCCGAGACAACGCGAGCGTTGATGCCGTCCGCCTTGAGCTGCTCGCGGGCATCCACGGCGATCTGCACTTCGGAGCCGGTAGCGATGAAGATCACGTCGGGCTTACCGTTCGGCGCCTCGGCGAGCACGTACGCGCCCTTCGAGGTGAACCTGGCCGAGGCGAAGGTGTCGCCGCTGGCCACGTCGTCGCCACGCTCGAACACGGGGATGTTCTGGCGGGTGAGGGCAATTCCGGCCGGTCCGTTGCGGCGCTCCAGGATGGTCTTCCACGCCCAGGCGACCTCGTTCGCGTCGCCAGGACGCACGATGTCGAGTCCAGGAATGGCACGCAGGCTGGCGAGCTGCTCGATCGGCTGGTGGGTCGGCCCATCTTCGCCGAGTGCGACGGAGTCGTGGGTCCAGACGAAGATCGACGGTGCCTTCATGAGCGCGGCCAGGCGTACGGCGGGGCGCATGTAGTCGCTGAAGATCAGGAACGTTCCGCCGTAGGCGCGGGTGTTGCCGTGCAGCACGATGCCGTTGAGGATCGCGCCCATGGCGTGCTCGCGGATGCCGAAATGCAGCACGCGGCCGTACTTGTTTCCGGTCCATTCGTGCGTCGAGTGCTCACTCGGAACGAACGATGCAGCGCCCTCGATGGTCGTGAGGTTCGACTCGGCCAGGTCGGCTGAGCCGCCCCACAGTTCGGGGATGACGGCGCCGAGCGCGTTGAGTACCTTGCCGGACGCCGCGCGCGTTGACACCTCCTTGCCCGCCTCGAACACGGGGAGGGCGGCTTCGACCCCGTCCGGAAGAGCACCGGAGAGGATGCGGTCGAGCAGCACCTTCTTGTCTGCGTTGGCGGCGGCCCATGCGTCGAATCCGGTGTTCCACTCCTCGTGGGCTACCTTGCCGCGCTCGACCGCCTTGCGGGTGTGCTCGATGACTGCGGGATCTACGTCGAAGTTCTTCTCCGGGTCGAAGCCGAGGGTGCGCTTGGTCGCGGCCAGCTCGTCGGCACCGAGAGCGGAACCGTGGATCTTGCCCGAGTTCTGTTTGTGCGGTGCCGGCCATCCGATGATGGTGCGCAGGATGATGAGCGAGGGCTGGTCGATGACGCCCTGTGCTGCCTCGATCGCGGCGTGCAGCTCCGCCACGTCTTCCTCGTAGACGCCGGTCTTCTTCCAGTCGACCACCTGCACGTGCCAGTGATAGGCCTCGTAACGGGCCTTCACGTCTTCGGTGAAGGCGATGTTGGTGTCGTCCTCGATGGAGATCTGGTTGGAGTCGTAGAAGGCGATCAGGTTGCCGAGCCTCTGGTGGCCGGCGAGGGACGACGCCTCGCTCGAGACGCCCTCCTGCAGGTCGCCGTCGCCTGCGATCACGTAGATGAAGTGATCGAAGGGGCTCTTGCCCGCTTCGGCGTCAGGGTCGAAGAGGCCGCGCTCGTAGCGGGCTGCATAGGCGAAACCGACCGAGGAGGAGATGCCCTGGCCGAGCGGGCCCGTGGTGATCTCCACGCCATCCGTGTGTCCGTACTCAGGGTGGCCCGGGGTCTTCGAGCCCCAGGTGCGCAGCGCCTTCAGGTCGTCGAGCTCGAGGCCGTAGCCGCCGTAGTAGAGCTGGATGTACTGGGTCAGAGAGGAGTGACCGGCCGACAGGATGAAACGGTCGCGCCCGATCCACTCGTTGTCCTTGGGGTCGCGCCGCATGACCTTCTGGAACAGCAGGTAGGCCAGCGGGGCGAGGCTCATTGCGGTGCCCGGGTGGCCGTTCCCGACTTTCTCCACGGCATCCGCCGCGAGAATTCGAGCGGTATCTACTGCCTTCTTGTCAATGGGATCCCATTGGAGAGTTGCCACGAGACTGATGACCCTTCTTCGAGCGGAGCGCCCTGGCCGAAGAGCCAGGGGGTCGGAGAGTTGAACTTGCCCGTTGACATCATCGGCACCGCCGCGGGCGCCCAGCAGACCTCCAGTGGTGGGGGACGTGGGTTAAATGCCAACGGCTGGCAAGCACCTTCAAGTATAGAGAACGCGGGCGCGCGGCCGTTCGGCCTTGACGGATCCCGCAGCGGGGCGTAACACTCCAGCACCATCACGACGATCAGACCGGCGAGCACCAGGCACGACTCAGCGTGACGGGGCCCAACACGACGACACCGTAGAATCGATCCACGGGCACGTTTGATTGAGGAGCCATGGTCGTCGCAGTAGAGAGCCGCACGAACGGCGGTCGCATCGGCGTTGTCCGCAAGGCAAAAGCGTACGTCGCCCTCACCAAGCCCCGCGTGATCGAACTGCTGCTGGTGACCACCGTTCCGGTGATGATTCTCGCGGCCAACGGCATCCCGAACCTGTGGCTCGTGCTCGCGACCCTGGTCGGCGGCACGCTCAGTGCGGCGTCGGCGAATGCCTTCAACTGCTACATCGACCGCGATATCGACCGCGTGATGGACCGCACCAAGAAGCGTCCGCTCGTCACCGGCGAACTGAAGGATGGCGAGGCCCTCGCCTTCGCCTGGATCTCGGGCGTCGCATCGATTCTGTTGCTCGGACTGCTGGTCAACTGGCTGGCGGCCGCGCTCTCGCTTGGCGCGATCCTGTTCTACGTGCTCGTCTACACGCTGGTGCTCAAGCGCCGCACCCCGCAGAACATCGTCTGGGGCGGAGCGGCCGGCTGCATGCCCGTGCTGATCGGCTGGGCGGCCGTGACCGGCGATCTCAGCTGGGCTCCGCTGATCCTGTTCGGCATCGTGTTCCTCTGGACGCCGCCGCACTACTGGCCGCTCTCGATGAAGTACCGCGCCGACTACGCCGCCGTGAACGTGCCGATGCTCGCTGTCGTGCGCGGGCGCACCGTGGTGGGTCTCCAGGTGATCCTGTACGCGTGGGCGACTGTCGCGTGCTCGCTGCTGCTGATCCCGGTGGCCTCGATGGGCATCCTGTACAGCGTCGTTGCCGTCGTAGCAGGCGGGTGGTTCCTATACGAGTCGCATCGGCTCTACGGGCGGGCGATCCGTCACACCACTGACGTGCAGCCGATGCGTGTCTTCCACTCGTCGATCACCTACCTGACCCTGGTGTTCCTGGCCGTCGGAATCGACCCGCTGCTTCGGTTTTAAGGCCGGGCGCAATTCGTCCTGCGCTGCCTGCTCTTTTCGTCAGTTGCGGACTTTCGCCGCTAGACGTTGCACCATGACAGGCAATTGTCCGCAACTCAGCGCTTCCAACCATGTCTGGCGAGGTGAGCCTCGACCCGACGGATCATTGACGCCGAATCTCGCACATCGGCGGCCGTGCAGCGGATGACTGTGAGGCCGAGTCCCTCGACATCAGCGATACGCGTGACGTCCTTCATCCACTGCTCCCGATCTGTTCGGTGGTAGTCACCCTCGTACTCAATGGCAATCGGGAAGTCAGCGAACCGCAAGTCAGGACGTGCAACGAATCGCCCCATCCGATCACGCAGTTCAGTGTTCACCAGGAGACGGGGGAACCCGCTAGACGCGAGGATCACGCGCAGTCGGGACTCCCCGGGGGATTCGGCGCGACCCGACAAGAGGGGCAGCGCCCGACCAAGAGCCGCCCTACCGCGGCGACCAGGGAACTCGTCAACCGCACGCTGCAATTCTTCGAGCGTCGCGAGGTTTCGGCGGTGGTAGATGATCGCATCGCCGACCGCGACCAGAGTTCCGAGATCGAGCAATGTTGCCAGATCGCACCACGTGCGTGCGACCGTGGTCACCGGCAGTCCATCGAGACTAGCCACCGACTCCTCAAGGCGGCGAAGTTGGTGACCACGGATCCCGCGGATGTCCGGGGCACGACGCGGAGCAGGAAATGAGACGTCGATAGCGCGGCGACGTTCGAGTGCCGGCGGAAGTGGCAGCCCGTGTAGCCGCGCCGCGGTCACATGGGTGAACACGGCGTGCGGCGGCATCCGCAGCAGGTAACGCGAGCACTTCGCGCGAAGATCGCCGGCCGCGCCCGACGGCGCTCGGGTGCCCCAGACGTCGCCGCTCAGATCCTTGGCACGGAGTCGCTTGGGCGAAATACCTGCGTCAAGGGCAACTCTCGCGAGAAATGAGCGTGCGGCGAAATCTGGCGGGAGTGGAGCGCGTGCAGTCATCCACCGAGCGTGTTGTTTGGCAGTGTGGTGAGGCGACCGTCACGTTCAGTTGCGGAGAATTGCCCGTTGTGCGGCAACGTGGAGGGGCAGAAGTCCGCAATTCGGGGATGAGAAGTTCGCGTGGGTGAGATGCGGGCAGGTCAGGGATGAGGTGCGGGCAACACCGGCGACGCTGGCGCGCGCAACGACAGCAGCACAGCGGTCATCGCAGCGACGAGCAACCCGGCGAGCACCATGTGCGTTCCGACCAGGATCTCGGGTAGACCGAGACGGGCCTGGGTCAGCCCGACGGCGATCTGCACCAGCTCGACGGTGAGCAGGGTGACCTGCCAGCGCCGGGGGAGACGCAACGCGAATGCGAGCACCACCAGGGCGAGAGTGAGCGCGAAGGTCGTGTAGGCGGGCCAGCTGTGCACGTGCTGCAGCAGTTCGGGGTTCAGCCCGTTGCGCGGCGCTGGCTTCGCCGGGTCGGAGTTGTCTCCAGCGTGCGGGCCAGAGCCCGTCGTGAGGATGCCCACGACCACGGTCACGGCGACGACCGCCGACGTGACGTGCCCGAGGCTGAGGTACCACCGCGGCACAATGAGCGCATCGCCGCGGCTTCCGTAGTAGACCCGCCAGACCAGGATCGTCGTCACAACTACCAGCACGATCGACACCGCGAAGTGCGCGCCGACGACATACGGGTTCAGGCCGGTCAGCACCGTGATTCCGCCCAGGACGGCCTGGAACGGGATGCTCAGCCCCTGAAGCAGGGTCAGGCGGAACAGGTCGGGGCGCTGCTTGCGAAAGCGGATGACCGCCAGGAACGCGAGGATCGTGATCAGCGCGAGCACGAAGCCCAGAGCACGATTGCCGAACTCGATGACGCCGTGGATGCCCATCTCCGGCGTGTTCACGAAGGAATCCGCCGTGCACTGCGGCCAGGTGGGACAGCCGAGGCCGGACGCCGTCAGCCGCACAGCTCCGCCGGTTCCGATCAGCAGCACCTGGAACACGAGAGACAGCCATGCCGTGACCCGCACAAAGCCATTCACGCCACTCGGCAGCAGATTCCACACCCGACGCACTCCGCGAGCTTCCTTCGACAACGCGTCATTCACGCGCATCCTCCTGTATTTCGGCACGAGTCCCTGTAGAATCAACAGGTTCAGGAACACAGCCCATGCCGGAATCTGGCCCGCAGTCGCGCCACCAATCCGTGTCCTGTTTCAGTCTAGGCAAGCACCGGCGGTGACGATTCACCACCCGGAGCGCTCCCCGGATTCGATTCGATATGTGCTGTGCGACGGAATGCTGGTGTGACCACCTCGGTTATCACCGGTAGGAAATGAGGTAACTATGTCTGACGTGCTGATCGACCGGCCAGAGCTCAACAGCCTTGGCCAGTACGAGTTCGGGTGGTCCGACTCCGACGCGGCTGGGGCATCCGCTCGCCGCGGCATCAATGAGGAAGTCGTCACCGACATCTCCAACCTCAAATCGGAACCCGAGTGGATGCTCAAGAACCGCCTCAAGGGCCTCAAACTCTTCGGCATGAAGCCCATGCCCACCTGGGGTGCGGATCTCTCCGGCATCGACTTCGACAACATCAAGTACTTCGTGCGGTCCACCGAGAAGCAGGCCCAGACCTGGGAAGACCTTCCGGATGACATCAAAGACACCTACGAGAAGCTCGGAATTCCGGAGGCGGAGCGCAAGCGCCTCGTGTCCGGTGTAGCCGCCCAGTACGAGTCCGAGGTCGTATACCACACGATCAACGAGGAGCTCGAGGCCCAGGGCGTCATCTTCATGGACACCGACACGGCGCTCAAGGAGCACCCGGAGTTCTTCGAGGAGTGGTTCGGCAAGGTGATTCCGGCCGGTGACAACAAGTTCGCGGCTCTCAACACGGCCGTCTGGTCGGGCGGCTCGTTCGTCTACGTGCCGAAGGGTGTGCACGTTGAGATCCCGCTGCAGGCCTACTTCCGCATCAACACCGAGAACATGGGCCAGTTCGAGCGCACGCTGATCATCGTCGACGAGGACGCCTACGTGCACTACGTCGAGGGCTGCACCGCGCCGATCTACAAGTCGGACTCGCTGCACTCCGCCGTGGTCGAGATCATCGTGAAGAAGAACGCCCGCGTTCGCTACACGACCATCCAGAACTGGTCGAACAACGTCTACAACCTGGTCACCAAGCGTGCGATCGCCCAGGAGGGCGCCACCATGGAGTGGATCGATGGCAACATCGGCTCCAAGGTGACGATGAAGTACCCGTCGATCTACCTGATGGGCGAGCACGCCAAGGGCGAGACGCTCTCTGTGGCGTTCGCTGGCCCGGGCCAGCACCAGGACGCCGGCGCCAAGATGATCCACATGGCGCCGTACACGACCTCGTCGATCGTCTCCAAGTCGATCGCTCGCGGTGGCGGACGAGCCGGATACCGCGGCGAAGTTCGGGTGGACGAGAAGGCCCACCACTCGGCCAACACCGTGCGCTGTGATGCCCTGCTCGTGGACACGATCTCGCGCTCGGACACGTACCCGGCCATCGACATCCGGGTGGACGACGTTCAGCTCGGCCACGAGGCCACCGTGTCTCGCGTCAGCGCCGAGCAGCTGTTCTACCTGCAGTCGCGCGGAATGCCCGAGGACGAAGCCATGGCCATGATCGTGCGCGGGTTCATCGAGCCGATCGCTCGCGAGCTGCCGATGGAGTACGCCCTCGAACTCAACAAGCTCATCGAGATGAGCATGGAAGG
>JBDUEC010000043.1:0-13172 GCA_040002655.1 Rhodoglobus sp.
GAGCCTTTCGGCAGCACAGGCTCGACGCATCGCGCTCGCGGCGCAGGGTTTCGGGTTGCAACGGCCAACAACGGTCGGCACCCGCCAGCTGAACCTGCTGCTCCAGCGGCTCGCCGTGCTGCAGATCGACTCGGTGAACGTATTCGAGCGCAGCCATTACCTGCCGGTGTTCGCGCGGCTCGGCGCCTACGACAAGGCGCTCCTCGACAAGCTGACCCTCGCGAAGAAGGCACCGTACGTCGAGTACTGGGCGCACCAGGCCGCGTTCATCCCGATCGAGTCCTGGCCACTCTGGCAGTGGCACATGGACGTGGAGCGCACCGGCACGGGACGCACCAAAGGCTGGAATCGCAGCAACACCGAGCTGACGACTTTTCTCCTCAAGGAGCTTGCGGAGAAGGGTCCGCTGCCCGCGTCCAAGATCGAGCACGAGGCGACGAAGCGCTCCGGGCCGTGGTGGGGATGGTCGGAGGTGAAGTCCGCTCTCGAGGTGCTGTTCTTCGAGGGGCGCGTCGCTGTGGCCGGCCGAACCCGCTTCGAGCGGTACTACGACCTGCCCGAGCGACGCCTGCCCGCTCACGTGCTCGAGCAGGGGATGCCGAGGGTGGATGCCATCCGAGAACTCGTGCGGCAGGGCGGTGAGGCGCTGGGGGTCGGCACCGTGCGTGACATCGCCGACTACTGGCGACTCCCCCAGGCCGACACCAAGGCGGCGATCGGCGAACTCGCCGAGGCCGGCGACCTGCTGCCGGTAGCAGTCGAGGGCTGGACGTCGCCCGGCTACCTGCATCGCGACGCCCGCATCCCGCGGCGGATGGAGGCGATGGCGCTGCTCTCCCCCTTCGACCCGGTGGTGTGGGAACGGGCTCGCACCGAGCGAATGTTCGGCTTCTATTACCGCATCGAGATCTACACGCCGGCACCGAAGCGGGTCTTCGGCTACTACACGCTTCCCGTGCTGCAGGACGATGCGCTCGTCGCGCGCATCGACCTCAAGACCGACCGCCAGAACAGTGCACTGCGGGTGCAGTCCGCCTGGCGGGAGGCCGGCGCTCTGCCCGACGTCGAGCGCATCGCGCAACTGCTGCGCGAAACGGCTGCCTGGCAGGGGATGTCGTCGATCGTCGTGCAGGACTGGGGCGATCTCGCGCACATCATTGCCGGCGCCCTTGGCGTGCCGGTCGTCGAACGAACCGCGGCGGCCTAGAAGCTGCTGCCGATCTTGCCGAGGCGCGCGATGCGGTCGGGCAGCGGCGGGTGGGTGCTGAACATGCGGGAGAAGAAGCCCGGCTTCATCGGGTCGGAGATCCACAGGTGCGACATCGTGGAGTTCTGGCGCTGCATCGGCCGGCCGTACTGGGCGAGCTTCTCAAGCGCGCTCGCCAGCTCGTCGGGGTTACGTGTGGTCATGGCGCTGGTGGCATCCGCCAGGTACTCGCGCTGGCGTGAGATCGCGGCCTGCACCGCCGCGGCCACGAGGGGCGCCACGAGCATCGCGACGATGCCGAAGACCAGCACGATCGGGTTTCCACCGCCACGGTTGCTGTCGCGACCACCGAAGAACGCGATGCGCAGGAAGATGTCCGCGATGAATCCGACAGCGACGACCAAGCCGAAGACGATCATCGACACCCGGATGTCGTAGTTCTGCACGTGGCCCATCTCGTGGGCCATCACGCCCTCGAGCTCGTTGTCGTCCATGAGCTCAAGCAGGCCGGTTGTCGCAGCGACCGACGCGTGCTGCGGGTCTCGACCCGTGGCGAACGCATTCGGCGCCGGGTCGTTCACGATGTAGACCTTGGGCATCGGCGTACCGGTGGTGATCGAGAGGTTCTCGACGATGCGGTAGAACCTCGGGTTGTCGGCCTTCTGGATCTCGCGGGCGCCCGACATGGTGAGGGCAAGCCGGGATGCGGCGAAGTACTGGATCAGCGCGTATCCGGCGGCCACCACCAGGGTGATGATCACGATCGAGATGTCGTTGTAGATGTACGCCGCGAGCAGGCCGAGCCCGCCGATGATCAGCAGGAACAGCAGGATGATGAACACCGTGTTGCGTTTGTTCTTCGCTATGGCGCGATACATGGCACTACCTCTGGACTAGATGCAGATGGGTAGCGTAGCCAACGGCCACGCTACCCACCTGTGAGTCGAATTAGAACTGCACGCGGGGCGGCTCGGCGATCGAAGCCGCGTCCGTGACCTCGAAGAACTCGCGCTCCTTGAATCCAAGACCGCGCACGAACAGCGTGTTCGGGAACGTCTTGATCTTCGTGTTCAGCTCACGCACGCCACCGTTGTAGAACCGGCGGCTGGCCTGGATCTTGTCTTCGGTGTCAACCAGCTCGCCCTGCAGCTGCAGGTAGTTCTGGCTGGCCTGCAGCTGGGGGTACGCCTCAGCAACGGCGAAGATGCTCTTCAGCGCGGCCTGCATGTGGTTCTCGGCCACCGCTGCATCGGCCGGGCCCGCAACATTGAGGGTCTCGGCGCGAGCCTTGGTGACGGCCTCGAAGACACCCGACTCGTGGGCCGCGTAGCCCTTGACGGATTCGATGAGGTTCGGGATGAGGTCGGCACGGCGCTTGAGCTGCACCGTGATGTCGCTCCAGGCTTCGTCCACGCGCACATTCAGCGTGACGAGGCCGTTGTAGGTCGCCCACAGGTAGATACCGACGATGACGACAAGCAGGACGATTACGCCAATGACGATGAGGAATTCCATAGGGGCAACTATAGAGGAGCGTGATCGGCCCTCACCATCGAGAATCTCACGCTCGAAGCGAACTCGCGGTCTCGCCCCGTGCGGCGAAACGCCCCTAAGCTCTGGCCATGCGATCACAGTCAGCTGGCGCGACGCCGACCCGGCGACCGCAATGATCTCTCCCGCCGTCGAGGTGGCGAACCTCCGTGTGCGCCGCGGCAAGGCGGAGATTCTCCACGACCTGAACGTCTCGATGCCGCGCGGAGCCCTCGTCGGGCTCCTCGGCCCCAGTGGCTCCGGCAAGAGCACACTCATGCGGGCGATCGTGGGTGTGCAGCGCATCTCCTCCGGCACGGTCACCGTGCTCGGCCTGGCCGCGGGAAGCGCGGGATTGCGCGACCAGATCGGCTATGTGACGCAGGCCGCGAGCGTGTACGACGACCTCACCGTGCGGCAGAACCTGCACTACTTCCGGGCCATCCTCGGCGCTCCGCGAGCGGATGTCGACCGCGTGATCGAGGAGACCGACCTGGGCAGCACGGCCGACACCCTCGTCAGCGACCTCTCGGGCGGCCAGCGCGGACGGGCATCCCTCGCCGCGGCTCTCCTCGGCTCCCCCCAGCTTCTCGTGCTCGACGAACCGACCGTGGGACTCGACCCGGTGCTGCGCGCCGACCTGTGGGCGCTCTTCCGTCGTCTCAGTGACGCGGGCACCACCCTGCTGGTCTCGAGCCACGTGATGGACGAGGCCACCCGCTGCGACCGCCTGCTGTTGCTGCGCAATGGCGACCTCCTGGCCGATCTCACTCCCGCTGAACTGCTGTTGTCGACCGGCGAGACCGACCCGGAGATGGCATTCCTCGCCCTGATCCGCCGACTACCCGAGCAGGAGGAGGGGTCATGACCCTCACGCGCACTCTCGCCACCGCCGGCCGCGTGCTCACCCAGATCCGGCATGACCCGCGCACGATCGCGCTGCTGCTTGTGGTACCCAGCCTGCTCATCGGGCTGATGGCCTGGCTGTTCACCGACACCCCGGTGTTCGCCCAGGTCGGGCCGGCCATGCTCGCCCTGTTCCCCTTCATCATCATGTTCCTGGTCACGAGCATCTCCACGCTGCGCGAGCGACGCTCCGGCACGCTCGAACGGCTGCTGACCCTGCCGATCGGCAAGGTGGACTTCATCCTCGGCTACGCACTCGCCTTCGGGTTGCTGGCGATCCTGCAGGCGGGCATCGCGGTGGGCTTCGCGGTATGGGTGTGCGGGCTCGACATCCAGGGGTCGGTCTGGCTGCTGCTCGCGGTCGCGCTGGCCGACGCGGTGCTCGGCACCGCGTTCGGCCTGTTCGCGAGCGCCTTCGCGCGCACCGAGTTCCAGGTGGTGCAGTTCATGCCCGTGCTGGTGTTCCCGCAGGTGCTGCTGGGCGGCATCTTCCTGCCCCGTGACCAACTGCCGGATGTGCTGCACGCGATCTCCGACTGGCTGCCGCTCTCGCACGCGATCGATGCACTCAACGCGGTGGCACGGGACACCGAAGACGCGGCCTACGTGGGCGGCAAGCTGCTGATCATCGGCGCATTCGTTCTCGCCGCAATCGTGCTCGGCGCGGTCACCCTGCGCAGGAAGAGCGGCTAGCTCAGCCGCGCGCGCCGATCACCCGCTGCAACCAGCGGTACGAAGACTTGGGCGTGCGCGCCTGGCTGTCGAAGTCCACGTGCACAAGGCCGAAGCGCTGGCTGAAGCCGGCGGCCCACTCCCAGTTGTCCAGCAGGGTCCAGACGAAGTAGCCCTTCACCTCGATGCCGGGCGCGCCGGCCATAGCCACGGCCAGATGGTCGGCGAGGTACCGTGTGCGCAGCGGGTCGTGCACCTTTCCGTCGACCACGGCATCCGGGAAGCTGGCGCCGCCCTCGGTGATGTAGACCGGCGGCAGCTTCTCGCCGTAGCGCTTGGCGTGATCCTCGAGGGTCACCCGCAGATACTCCGGCGCGACCGGCCAGCCGAAGCCGGTGACCGGGTACTCCGGCCACTTCGCGATGTGGAACGGCAGCTGGGTCATCCCCGGGGCGGATACGCCGTCTGGCGTGGAATCGTCCGCAGGCGGACCCGACGCGATGCGCGTGGGCATGTAGTAGTTGAGACCGTAGAAATCGATGGGCTGGGAGATGATCTTCAGGTCTGCGTCATCCACGTCGCTGAGCGCACGGAATTGCTTGCGCGCCAGCAGCGGGAACTTCGGGTAGCGCCCGAGCAGCACCGGGTCGGCGTAGATGCGGTTGTGCACCAGGTCGAAGACCTCGGCGTACTGCCGGGTCATGAAGTTGTCTTTCGCGGGTTCGACCGGCGAGTGCACGTTCGTGATGCCAATCGTTCCGACCACGTTCTGGGAGCGCAGCGCCTGCACCGCCAGGCCGTGGCCGAGCAGCTGGTGGTGCACGGTGAGCAGCGAGTCGAACATGAGCGTCGCGCCCGGTGCGTGCACGCCGAGCGCGTAGCCGTTGAGCGTGACCGTGGTCGGCTCGTTGATGGTGACCCACTGTGCGATGCGATCGCCGAACGCCTCACCCGCGAGCAGCGCGTAGTCGGCGAACCGGCTCGCGGTGTCGCGGTTCATCCAGCCGCCGGCGTGCTGCAGCGGCTCCGGCATGTCCCAGTGGAAGAGGGTCGCCATTGGGCGGATGCCGGCAGCGAGCAGTTCGTCGAGCAGCCGGTCGTAGAACGCGATGCCCTCACGATTCGCCCTGCCAGTGCCGCCGGGCTGGACGCGCGGCCAGGCCAGCGAGAACCGGTACGCGTCGACGCCCAGCTCCTTCATGAGCCCGACATCCTCGGAGTAGCGGTGGTAGTGGTCGTCAGCGACTGACGCATCGGAGCCGTCCAGGATGCGCCCGGGCTGGGCCATGAACTCGTCCCAGGTGGACGGGCCACGCCCGCCCTCGCGCACGGCGCCCTCGATCTGGAAGGCAGCGGTCGCGACCCCGAACGTGAAGTCGTTGGGGGCCAGCGCAGCGAGGCCCGCCGGGTCGTGCTCCCACTCGTGGGTGGCCGTTCGGGCCGGGGGGTTGCGCCTCGCTGGGGTCATTCGCCGAGCACTCTTTCCAGATACGGGTTCGCGAACACGCGATCGGGGTCAAGCCTGTCACGCACCGCGACGAAGTCGTCGAATCGTGGGTAGACCTTGCGCAGAGACTCGGCTTCGCGGTAGTGCATCTTGCCCCAGTGCGGGCGTCCGCCGAACTCCATCATGAGCGCCTCGACCGCGCGGAAGTACTCGTTCGGGTCTTCGCGGAAGTAGCGGTGCACCGCGATGTATCCGGTGGCGCGACCGTTCGCGGTCGACAGGAAGTTGTCATCCGCTGCCGCAGAGCGCACCTCGATCGGGAACGAGATGTTCCATCCGCTTTCGTCGATCAGCGCGCGGAGGCGGGCGAGCGCCTCGGGGATCACCTCGAGCGGAAGCGCGTACTCCATCTCGCGGAAGCGGGTGGTGCGCGGGCTCACAAACACATCGTTCGAGACATCCGTGAACTCGCGATCGCCGGTGAGCTTCACAGCCAGCCGGTTGATCGACGGCACCATCTTCGGTGCCGCCCGACCCAGGTTCACGACGGCGGCGAACACATCGTTCGACATGAAGTCGTCGTCGAACCAGCTGCGGAATCGACCGAGCGGATGCCGGGGCGCGTCGATCGGCAGCCGCGTGTTGGTCTTGGTGAGCACGACGTCGGTGTGCGGCCACACGTAGAACTCGAAGTGATCGGCCGCGGCGGTGCGTTCGGCGAACTCATCGAGCACGAGCTGGACATTCTCCGGCCGCTCCACCGCGTGCATGAGGAAGGCGGGCACGCACTCGATGGTGACGTCGACGAGCACCCCGAGAGCGCCGAGGCCGAGGCGCGCGGCGGGCAGCAGCTCCGCGTTCTCCGTGTCGCTCACGCGCAGCAGGTCGCCGGCGGCGGTGACCAGGGTCAGGGCGCGGATCTGGGTTGCCAGGCCGCCGAACTTCGCGCCGGTGCCGTGGGTTCCCGTGGAGGTCGCCCCGGCCACTGTCTGGCGGTCGATGTCACCCATGTTGGTGAGCGCGAGACCGTGCGGCTCGAGCAGCGCGGGCAGCTGGTACAGGTTGGTACCGGCGCCGAGGGTGACCAGGTTGCCGTCGACTGCCAGCAGGCCGTCGACACCGGAAAGGTCGAGCTGCACGCCGTCCGTCGCCGCGATCGAGGTGAAGCTGTGGCCTGCGCCGATCGGCTTGACCGTGAGGCCCCGATCGCGGGCGAACCGCACCGACTCGATGACCTCATCCACTGTGCCGGCGCGCACCACGAACTCGGGCGCGCACTGCTCGGAGCGACCCCAGTTGCGCCACGTCTTGCCGGGCGCGACGGTCACAGGAAGGCCTTCCCCTCGCCGCGGTAGGTGGGAACCGTCTCGACGATGCGGTCACCCTCCACCACCGCGAAGGAGTCCAGGTGTTCACTGAGCTCGCCCGCCTTGGTGTGGCGCAGCCAGACCCTGTCCCCCACGGCCAGGTCGCGAGCGCCATCGCCCCGCAACGGGGACTGCACTTCGCCGGCCATCTCGCGCGCGACGTACGTGAGGTTCTGCGGCCACGCCAGCTGCGGCATCCGGTCCGGTGCAGGAGGCCCGGATGCGACCCACC
Source organism: Rhodoglobus sp. (assembly GCA_040002655.1). Classification (GTDB taxonomy): domain Bacteria; phylum Actinomycetota; class Actinomycetes; order Actinomycetales; family Microbacteriaceae; genus Rhodoglobus. Next base: position 7,362 of record JBDUEC010000043.1, read on the forward strand.
CGCCGCCGAGGAGCGTCGCCATGTCGGCGCGAGGCTTGCGCACCACCGAGAGGGCGAATGCGGCGGCCGGGGCAGGCGCGAAGTGGCTGTAGCCGTCGAACAGGTGTGGACCGAACAGCCCGCTGCCCGCCGCGATCTCCGTGACTGATGGGTCGGCGGAGGTGCGCTCGAGGGAGCCGGTACCGCCGCCGTTGACGAACTCGAGGTCGGTGAGTTCACGCAGGGCCGCAACGACCGCTCCGCGGCGCTCCCGCAGCTCGATGATGGAGTTGCGCTGCACGTAGTCCACGGTGCGGGCCAGCAGCGGTTTACCGGTCGGGCGGTTCACGACGCCGGCGATCTGGGCCTCGTACGCCATCATCCCGACCAGGGTGAACCCCGGGCGGGCGACGATCGAGCGGGCGAGAGTCTTGGCCTGCGCGACCGTGAAGATCGGAGACCGGTAGACACCGAGGTAGCCGAGGGCCTTCGAGCGCCAGGAGGCATTGAGCTCGAGGGCGACGCGGATTGTTTCGCGTTTGCCGGGGGGCAGCACGGAGTCGATGAAGTCCAATTGCTCGGTCGAGTCGATCATCAACGTCACCCGGCTGGCCAGCTTCTTGCTGGACGCGAGCTTCTTCAGCGCGGCGCGGTCCACACTCGGGTAGCCGATCACGACGTCGTCGATGGTCTCGGCCAGCCACAGTCCCTCGGCGAGCGTGTACGCCAGCACACCGTGGTAGCCCGGCAGGGCCAGAACGGCATCCACGACCGCCCGCACGCGCACGGACTTCGTCGCGACACGGATCGGCGTGCCGTTTGCCCGCGCAAGCATGTCGAAGGCGTTGTGCGCGACCGCCGCAGTCGAGATCACACCGAACGGTGTGTCGAGACCGGAGGTCGCGGTCGAGAGCGCGCCCCAGAATGCGGCCGGGTCGGCCCAGGGCTGGTCAGCTGAACGGGTGAGTTGCACTATTTGACACTCCTGATCGGAAGAACGGCGAGCGCGCCGAGGATGGCAGCGAACGCTGAGAGCACGAACAACCCGGTGAACCCGGCGAGGGCAGCAACCACGAACGCACCGAGCAGCGGGGCGATCGCCTGGGGAACCGCGGTCGCGATGTTCATGATGCCGAGGTCCTTGCCCCGAGTGTGTGGGTCGGGCAGCACCTGGGTCGCGAGCGCCTGGTCGACGGAGAGGAAGCATCCGTAACCGAGGCCGAGCAGCGCGGCCGCAAAGAAGGCGACGCCGAGGTCGGGCACGAAGGCGAGCATGAGCGCGGCCACGCCCTGCAACGCGGCGGCCACCAGGACGAATACTTTGCGGCGGCCGAGGCGGTCAGACAGCTTGCCGAGCACCAACGACGCGATGATCACGAAGACCATGTAGACGAGCGTGAGCAGAATCAGGGTGGTCTCGGCGTCATCCACTTTGAGTCCGTACTGCAGGAACTGGAACAGCAGCGCCGTGCCGAACGCGTTGCCGAAGTTGACCAGGATGCGGCTGAGCAGCGTCCAGCCGAAGTCCGGGTACTGCCGCGGGCTGATCCAGAACCCGTCGATGAAGGTACGCAGCGTGAGCTTCGACCGCTGCGCGGCCGGCAGCACCGCGTCGGTGGTGCGCACCAGGAACGGGATCACCAGGGCTACCAGCAGCACGGCGATGACCAGGTACCCGACGAACTGGCTGAGCGCGAGCGCGACCACGAGGGCGAGACCGAGGATGGTGCCGATGGCCTGGGGCGCGGAGATCCAGCCGGAGACGAAGCCGCGCTGGTTCACCGGAACCTGGTCGGAGATGGTGGCGGTGAGCGCGGCAGTCAGCACGCAGAACCCGGTGAGGGCGAGCGCCCAGAACACCCCGATGCCGAGCATCGTGGTCTGCGCTCCGAGCAGCACGAGGGCGACGGCGAACAGCAGGGCGCCAGCCGCGATCCACGGCTTGCGGCGGCCGAATCGGCTCGTGGTGCGGTCAGAGAGCGCGCCGGTCAGCGGGTACGCGATAAGGGCGCACAGCCCCGCGATGCCCGACACGATTCCGAAGGCCACCACGTTGTCGACCCAGTAGCTCGCGTTCAGCTGCGCCTCGATCTGGGTGGGCAGCAGCAGTTGCACCGGGGTGAGCTGCGCCATCCAGATGCCGAGCCAGGCGGTAGCGAACAGGGCGATCCACCCGCCCGTGACGGCCCTGGTCGGCTCGGCGAACGGTGCGGTCTGCGTCGTGGTTTGGCTCATTTCACACTCTCTGTCGGGCGGGCGTGGGCTGTCGTGCGTACTCGGGTGAGGGCGGCAAGGGAGTCCGCTGCGAAATCGAGGATGCGGTGGGCAGCAGCCGAGTCGCGATCGGCGAGCCAGGCGAGCGTCACACCGTCGGTGTAGGTGACCACCGTGCGCGCGACATCCGCCACCGGAATGGACCACTCGACCCCAGCCGCCGCCGCTCCGGCCGTGAGCAGCTCGCCGACCGCCTCGTGGTAGCGCGCGTACTGCTCGCGGGCGAGCACCTCGAGCCCGGGGGTGCGCAGCGCGTAGTGGGTGAGCTCGAACACGACCTGCTCGTGTGAGGGGTCGGCGACGAGCAGGTCGAAGTAGGCCTGCAGCCCGTTGCGCAGACTCGAGCGGATGTCCGCGCCGGGTCGCAGCGTCTCGAACACGGCGGCCGCTTCGCTCTCGACCACGAGGGTGAGCAGTTCGCGCATCATCTCGTCGCGCGACCGGAACGCGTAGTGGAAGCTCGCGAGCGACATGCCCGCCTCGGCCACGATCGCCCGCGTTGTGGCGGCTGCGACGCCGTGGGCGGAGATGACGCGCATGGCGGCCTGCACGAGTTCGGCCCTGCGGTCGGTCGAGGAGATGCGTGCCACTGCGCTCTCCTGTCTCTGGTCGACCAAGTGGGTCAACTGTCCCAGACGGGCGTCCCGTTTGCAAGAGATTGCTCGATCTCGGCGATTCGGTTGCTTATGGGAAGATATCTTCCCATAATGACTCTATGGCGCGACGACAAACGGGAGTGCTCCTCCCCCTCGAGCTCGACATTCTGTCCGCGGGGATCGACCTCCAGATCGCGAACGGCTCCTTCTACGGTTTCGCCCTCGCGAAGACCCTCTCCGCCCCCGGACACGCGCTGACGGCGCACGGCACGCTATACAAAGCGTTGGCGCGGATGACGGCGTCCGGTCTGCTCGAAGCCGAGTGGGAGGCGTCCGAGATAGGTGAGACTGCTGGGCGGCCACGGCGGCGCCTCTACCGGGTCACCGGGCTCGGAGCGGAGGCTCTGGCATCCGCTGTCGACGACGCGAAACCGGCTGCCGCTGCCGGGTGGGCGTTCTCATGAGCGGCCCGAACCAGAGCCGCTGGTACCGCCTGGCGGTGCGGGTCGTCACCCGGTGGTGCGAGTTCTACACCCGCGATCTCGACCCGAAGATCGCGGAGGAGCGCCGGAATGAACTCGCCTCCGACCTGCACGAGGAAGGCGCGAGTGCGACGGGCTCTGGCCTCGGCCTGGGCGCATCGGTCGCAACCCGCGCGATCGCCGGCGCTCCCGCGGACCTCTCCTGGCGGCGTTCGGAACGACGGGTAGCGGATCGGGAGGCCGGGCGCGACTTCGCCGCACGCTGGCAGCGCGACGGCGCCGTCACCGCTACGGCGGTTCTCGGCACCGCGATGCTGGCGTGGGGGCTCTTCGCACTCGTGCGGTTGGGCATCGGGGCATTGAACGATTACGGCGTTCCCTATTCGGACTTCCTTCCGATGATGCTCGGCTCAGTGGTCGCTGACGCGTGCGGCCTGGTGCTCCTGTCCCGCGCAAGAACCCGATCGCTCGGCGCACTGTGGCTCGCCGCTGCGAGCTACGGACTGGTGAACACGGCCACGCGATCGCTGTTCTATACCAGCGCGACCATCTCATCCATCTACTACGCGAACTTCGCGAACATGGGGCTCGCGGATGCCGCGGTGCGTGTCGCGGTCGTGTGCGTCGGGCTCTTCTTCCTGACCAACGCCGTGCTGTGGTTCGCACTGCGTTCCCGCAAACAACGACCGACAAGCATGACAACAGGGGGAATCTCATGAGGCGCTGGGCAGCAGTGATCGTGGCAGCGGGTGCGCTACTGGGCGTGGTGATCGCCGGGATAGTGTTCGGCAGCGCGTACATCAGCCAGGCCTACGTGGCCGCCACCGTCGCCGACACACCAGGATCGGGTTACGGCGTACCGCCGCTCGCCGGGCCGACGAGCACACCCTTTACCGGTGCAACCTCCGAGGACGCAACTACGCCAGTACCAGTGGATGACACACCACTGCCCTCGGCCGAGAATCCCTGGCCCGGTGGCCTGATCCCTGAGGATCTCAATTCACGGATCGGTGCCGCCGAGACTGCCCTCATCACTCCATGCATGGCGGCGCTCGGGTTCACGTACGTAGCGCCGGGAGCTATGGCCTCAGGCGACTCTCAGCAGAACACGCCGGAGTACCGGTTCGCACTCGGCGGCGACACGGGCGCAGGCGATGAGTACCACTGGGAGGATGCCGGCTGCTACGGAATGGCCGTGCACGAGATGGGCATGGACAACGCGAACTAGCGCGGCCGCCCGATTGGTACCGTGGTGACGTGGATGTCGCCGCAGGCCTGACCGAGCCGCAGGCGATCGCCCTCGCGGAATGGCTCGGTGACTGGGAGCTCATCGCCGACATGTCGTGGCCGCTCCTGCACACGCGAGTGCTGCACATACGAACTTCTGACGGCGAATTCGTGGTTAAGGCCAGCCGCCCAGATTCCCGACCGGGATCGACGGCACACCACGTTCTCCGGGAGATCGACGCGCATCTGGAACTAAGCGGCCGGTTGGGACCTGCCGCCACGCGGCTGCGGCACTCGTCCGCTGCGCTCAGCATCCTGGTCACGGACTACCTGCCCGGCGAGTTGGTTCACGGCTCAGCATCGGAGTGGGACCCCGCGATTTACGAACAGGCCGGACGGATGCTGCGCCGCATCACGGAGCCGCGGCGAGCATCCGCTGACTATGTGCGCGATCTCGTGGCGCGGGCCCGCGCTTCGGCCGAGCGCGCCGCGGGACTGCTCGATCCAGAACAACTCGCGGAACTGGAAGCCGTGCTCGCCACCGTGCAACCCGGGACCGTGGAACTGTCCTTCACGCACGGCGACTATCAGCCCAGGAACTGGCTCGACGATCACGGAGTGCTGCGGGTCATCGACTTCGGGCGCGGCGGCTGGCGGCATTGGACGAGCGATCTCGTGCGGATGCGTCACCAGCAGTTGCTCGGCCACCCGGAGTTGGAGAGCGCATTCTTCGCGGGCTTCGGTGCTGAGCTCAGTGCCGAGGAGCAGGCGCACCTGCGCCTGGAGGAGCTGGAGCAGGCCGTCTCGACCGTGGTGTGGGCTCATGCCGTCGGGGATGCCGGGTTCGAGGAGCAGGGGCGGGGGATGGTTGCGCGGGTGCTCGCCTGAGCGCGCGCTCCTCACCCCGACTTGCGGACTTTCGCCCCCACTCGTGGGCCCATCACGGGCCGAAGTCCGCAAGTCGGCAGTCGAAGTTGGGAAGGGAAGCTCGTTTCGTGCCCCGGCAGGGACTCGACTCCCCTACTGAGCCGCATCCACGTCGCGGTCGCACGCAGGTGCACGCCCAACGCATCGCGACGCGGCTGACTGCTCAGCGGGGGCCCACGAAGGGTTCTCGCGGCCTACCGCGGCACGGAACGAGCAGCAGCCCCGCAAGTTGCGGGGAAGGACTGGTTCGTGGCGGGGCTACTTCTCGTTCCGTGCCCCGGCAGGGACTCGAACCCTGACTGGGACGATTTTAAGTCGTCTGCCTC
>JBDUEC010000044.1:0-13122 GCA_040002655.1 Rhodoglobus sp.
AGCGCGATGTTCAACTCGAGCACGTTGACGGTTGGCTCGCCGAGGTAGCCGAGGTCACGTCCCTGAATCTTAGACTCGACCGATGCCTTCACGGCCGACTCATCGAGGCCGCGAGCGGCGGCGACGCGCGGCACCTGCAGCAGCGCGTACGCGGGGCTGATGTGCGGGTCGAGCCCCGAAGCGGATGCCGTGACGGCGTCCGCCGGGATCTGGCCGACCGAGACACCCTCGAGCGCCTCGATCGCGGCCTGCCGATCATGGATGGCCTTGATCAGGTCGGCGTTCTCCGGCCCGTAGTTCGACCCACTGGCCGCTCCGGCGTCGTAACCGCTGCCGGCGGCCGACGGTCGGGACTGGAACCACTCGGGCAGCGCGTTGCCGTCCTTGTCGGTGAACGACTGGCCGATCAGGTCTGAGCCGACCACCTGGCCGTCGACCGCAAGCGGCGAACCGTTCGCCTGGTTGTGGAAGGCGACCTGCCCGAGTCCGGTGATGGCCAATGGATACGCGATCCCAAGGAGGACCGTGAGGATGAGCAGTGCGCGCACCGCTGTCCAGGTCTGGCGAAACTTCATGATGTTCTCTTTCTCTGGTTTCAGAAACCGGGGATCAGGGTGACGACGAGGTCGATGAGCTTGATCCCGATGAAGGGTGCAACGATGCCGCCGAGCCCGTAGATGAGCAGATTGCGGTTCAGCAGTCTGGCCGCGGAGAGTGGACGGTATTTCACTCCCCGGAGGGCGAGCGGGATGAGTGCGACGATCACGAGCGCGTTGAAGATGATCGCGCTGAGGATCGCCGACGCGGGGGAGTGCAACCCCATGATGTTCAGCAGGGCGAGCCCCGGGAACACCCCGGCGAACATGGCTGGGATGATCGCGAAGTACTTCGCGACGTCGTTGGCAATCGAGAAGGTCGTGAGCGAGCCGCGGGTGATGAGCAGCTGCTTGCCGATCCGCACGATGTCGATGAGCTTGGTCGGGTCCGAGTCGAGGTCGACCATGTTGCCGGCCTCCTTCGCGGCGCTCGTTCCGGTGTTCATCGCGACGCCGACATCCGCCTGGGCGAGCGCCGGGGCGTCATTCGTGCCATCTCCGGTCATCGCGACCAGGTTGCCGCCCTCCTGCTCCTTCTTGATCAGCGCCATCTTGTCCTCAGGCGTCGCCTCCGCCAGGAAGTCGTCGACCCCGGCCTCTGCGGCGATGGCCTGGGCCGTGAGCGGGTTGTCTCCGGTGATCATGACGGTGCGGATGCCCATCGCGCGCAGCTCGGCGAATCGCTCCCTGAGGCCGTCTTTCACGATGTCCTTGAGGTGGATGACGCCGAGCACGCGGGCCGCGCCCTTCGCGTCCCTGGTCGCGACGACCAGCGGCGTGCCGCCGGACTGCGAGACTCCCGTGACGAGAACGTCGAGCTCCCGCTGGGTCTGGTCGGGCAGCGCGCCCACCCACTGGGCGACCATCGAACCGGCCCCCTTGCGCACCTGCGAGCCGTCTGGCAGGTCGAGGCCGCTCATCCGGGTCTGGGCCGTAAACGGCACGATCACGGCGTCGGGCACGAGCTCACCACTGTGGCCGAGTCCCTTCGCCAGTTCGACGACGGAGCTGCCCTCCGGGGTCGGGTCTGCTAGGGATGAGAGCTGTGCCGCGCTTGCCAGCTCGGCGAGGTCGACGCCACCGACGGGCAGGAACTCGCTCGCCTGGCGGTTGCCGTATGTGATCGTTCCGGTCTTGTCGAGTAGGAGCGTGGTCACGTCCCCCGCGGCTTCGACGGCACGGCCGGACATTGCGAGCACGTTGCGCTGCACGAGGCGGTCCATGCCGGCGATGCCGATCGCGCTTAGCAGCGCGCCGATTGTGGTCGGAATCAGGGTCACGAGAAGTGCGACAAGAACGGTCACGCTCACCGTGCCGCCGGCGTAGCTGGCGGCGGGGTTGAGCGTGACCACCACCACCAGGAACACGATCGTCAGAGCGGCCAGCAGGATGTTGAGGGCGATCTCGTTCGGCGTCTTCTGCCGTGAGGCGCCCTCAACCAGCCGGATCATCCGGTCAACGAAGGTCTCGCCCGGCTTCGAGGTGATCTTCACCACGACGCGGTCGCTCAGAACCCTGGTGCCGCCGGTGACGGCGCTGCGGTCGCCACCGTGCTCCCGGATGACCGGCGCCGATTCGCCCGTGATCGCCGACTCGTCGACGGAGGCGATGCCCCACACGATGTCGCCGTCGCCGGGGATCACCTCGCCCGCCGAGACCACCACGTGGTCGCCGAGAACCAGATCGGACGAGGAGATGTCCTCGGCCGCAGCGCGCTCGGCACCGGCATCCTTCGCCTCGTCGTACCCGGTCACGCGGTGGGCGATCGTCGAGGTGCGGGTCTGGCGCAGGCTGGCCGCCTGGGCCTTGCCGCGGCCCTCTGCCACCGACTCCGCCAGGTTCGCGAAGATCACGGTGATCCAGAGCCAGGCCGCGATTCCCGCGGTGAATGAGGGTGCGAGCGTGGTCTTCTCTCCGAGGAACGGCGAGACGACCGCGATCACTGTGGTGAGCGCCGCGCCGATCTCGACGACGAACATCACGGGATTGCGCCACATGAGTCGTGGATCGAGCTTGCGCAGAGCTCCGGGGAGCGCAGCTACGAGTTGGCCGATGGAGAACGCGCTCGCGCCCTTCGGCTCTGGGGCTTTCACGGTTGGTACTTCTGTGATGGTGGACATGTTTACTGCAGCCCTTCCGCCAGGGGACCCAGCGCGAGAACGGGGAAATAGGTGAGCGCAGAGACAATCACGACGACTCCGATGAGGAGACCGACGAACTGCGGGCGGTGAGTCGGGAGGGTGCCGGCGGTTGCCGGAATCCGCTCCTGGCCAGCGAGAGATCCGGCGAGGGCGAGCACGAACACGATCGGCAGGAATCTGCCGAGCAACATCGCGACACCGAGCGCGGTGTTGAACCACGGGGTGTTCGCGGTGAGGCCGGCGAATGCGGAGCCGTTGTTGTTGGCGGCCGAGGTGAACGCGTAGAGCACCTCACCGAAGCCGTGCAGGCCCGAATTCCAGATCGAGGTCGTCGTCACATCGTCACGCACAGCGGGAATCGCGAAGCTGAGCGCGGTGCCCACCAGTACGAGTGTCGGCGTGGTGAGGATGTAGAGGCTCGCGAGCTTGATCTCCCGGGCGCCGAGCTTCTTGCCGAGGTACTCGGGAGTGCGGCCGACCATGAGGCCCGCGATGAACACGGCAATGATCGCGACCACGAGGATGCCGTACATACCGGCCCCGACCCCGCCGGGCGCGACCTCTCCGAGCATCATGTTCACGAGCGCCATCCCGCCGCCGAGCGACGTGAAGCTGTCGTGCATCGAGTTCACCGAGCCGGTCGACGTGAGAGTCGTGCCCGTCGCGTAGAGCGTGGATCCGAGGATGCCGAAGCGGTCTTCCTTGCCTTCCATCGCGGCTCCGGCCAGCTGCGGCGCGGTGCCGGCACCGGCGAGTTCCGCCCAGGTCATGAGGGAGAGCGAGACGGCGAACAGCGTGGCCATGGCCGTCGCGATGGCGTTGCCCTGACGGCGATCACCCACGATGATCCCGAACGTGCGGGGCAGGCTGAACGGGATCACCAGGAACAGCACGACCTCGAACAGGCTGGTCCAGGCCGTCGGGTTCTCGAACGGATGCGCCGCGTTCACGTTGAAGAACCCGCCGCCGTTCGTGCCGAGGAGCTTGATCGCCTCCTGGGAGGCCACCGGGCCGCCCGGTATCACTGCGGTTCCGCCGGTGAGGGTGGTCACGTCCTGGAACCCATTGAAGTTCTGGATGACGCCGCCGGCGAGCAGCACGACCGCGGCCAGCACCGACAATGGGAGCAGGATGCGCAGCGTGCCGCGGGTGAGATCGATCCAGAAATTGCCGATCGTGCCGGAGGAGCGGTACGCGAACCCGCGCATGAGCGCTACAGCGACCGCGATGCCGACGGCTGCGGACAGGAAGTTCTGCACCGCGAGACCGGCGATCTGCACCGAGTACCCGAGAGTGAGCTCGGGGGAGTAGGACTGCCAGTTCGTGTTGGTCACGAAGGAGATCGCGGTGTTGAACGCGAGATGTTCGCTCGTCGGCGGCAGACCGAGCGAGTAGGGCAGCACCTCCTGCACGCGCTGCAGGGCGTAGACCAGCAGGATGCCGACCGCCGAGAACGCGAGTACAGAGCGCAGGTAGGCCGGCCAGCTCTGCTCAGAGCCGGCCTTGACACCGATGAGCCGGTAGAAGCCGCGCTCGATGCGCAGGTCCTTCTTCGACGTGTAGACCGTCGCCATGTACGACCCGAGGGGGCGATAGAGCGCCACCAGGATCGCGGCGAGAGTGGCGAGCTGGGCGATGAACAGCCAGAGTGTGGCATCCATCAGAAGCGCTCCGGCTTCACGAGGGCGAACACGAGATAGCCGATCGCCGCGAGCGCGAGAACGGCGGCGATGATGCTGAAGACAATCACAGCTTCTCGACCCCCTTCGCAACCAGGGCAACGAGGGCAACGAGTGCGAGGATGCCGGCGATGAACACGACGTCGAGCACGAGGGACTCCATCCGATCTGGGGCCGGTGCGCGGTGGCGCACGGGCGTGGCCGGGGCCACAGGAAGACTCAACTCCTCCCGTGCCCCGGTCCACTCGGCCCTAACGGTTTACTAACGCTTCGTCCGGCAACCCTTACGTTCTGCTCTGTGCGCACGGCGCAGGACCGAGCCGCGCCACTCGCCTCAATGGCGGTAGTGTCGTGCTGCTGGACGACCGGAACTCGACACGGGCACGCCGCACCGCGACCGACCCGAAGAAGCAGGACATGAGCGACACACCAGAGGATGTCATCCCGCGACAGGTGCGGATCGCACCGCGCAATCGCACGCCCGAGACGCGACTGAGCAAGTGGTTGCTCGCCAACCGGGTCGCGCCGGAGGGGCCCGAGGCGGGCGAATTACATGCCAAGACGCACGCATGGTGGAAGGTGATGACCCTCACCGGGGTCGACTACTTCTCGACCCTTTCCTACCTGCCGGGCATCGCCGCGATCGCGGCCGGCGCGCTCTCGCCGCTGGCGACCCTGTTGATCGTTGCGCTCACGCTCGGGGGGATGCTCCCGATGTACCGCCGCATCGCCGGCGAGAGCCCGCACGGGCAGGGTTCAGTGGCGATGCTCGAGCGACTGCTGCCCTTCTGGCGCGGCAAGATCTTCGTACTCGTGCTGCTCGGGTTCGTCGCGACCTCCTGGATCATCACCATCACGCTGTCCGCAGCGGATGCCTCGGTGCACCTGCTCGAGAATCCCTACGCTCCGGCGTTCCTCTCCGGACAGGCCGTCGCTGTGACGATCGTGCTGCTCCTGGTTCTCGGGTTCGTGTTCCTCCTGGGATTCAGTGAGGCGGTGAGCGTGGCCATTCCGCTGGTCGCAATCTTCCTCCTGCTCAACGCGGTCGTGGTCGGTGCCGGCGTGGCGCAACTCATTGCGGACCCGACCCTGATCGCGGGCTGGACGGATCGACTGACCGCTGCGCACGGCTCGGTCATCGACGCCGTACGCACGGCTGCCATCGCGTTCCCGCTGCTCGTGCTCGGACTCTCCGGCTTCGAGACCGGGGTCAGCATGATGCCGCTCGTGAAGGCGCAGGGCGCGACCGATTTCCAGCGGCTCAAGGCGCGCATCCGCAACAGCAGGAAGCTGCTGACCACGGCTGCACTGATCATGAGCGTGTACCTGCTCGCGACCAGCTTCATCACCACGGTGCTGATCCCGCCTGCCGCGTTCAAGGAGGGCGGTGACGCCAATGGGCGCGCCCTGGCCTACCTCGCACACGAGTTGCTCGGCAACGGGTTCGGAACCGTCTACGACGTGAGCAGCGTGCTGATCCTCTGGTTTGCCGGGGCATCCGCTATGGCCGGGCTCATCAACATCGTTCCGCGCTACCTGCCCTCGTACGGCATGGCTCCGGAGTGGAGCAAGGCCGTGCGGCCCGTCGTTCTCGTCTACACCGCGGTCAGCATCATCATCACGATCGCGTTCCAGGCGGATGTCGACGCCCAGGCCGGTGCCTACGCCACCGGCATCCTGGCGATGATGGTCTCCGGCGCGGTCGCGGTCACCATCTCGGCGATCAGGAAGCGGCAGAAAGCGGCGAGCGTTGGATTCGCCGTCTTGACCCTGGTGCTCGGATACGCGCTCGTGGCGAATGTGATCGCCAAGCCCGACGGCATCGCCATCTCCGGGCTCTTCATCGGCGGAATCGTCGTGATCTCGCTGGTCTCCCGCATCTCTCGCGCCACCGAACTGCGGGTCGACTCGATCGAGTTCGACCACAAGGCACGGCTGCTCATCGCCGACGTGCTCGACAACGGGCGTGGGCTCAACTTCATCGCCAACCAGCGCCAGGCCGGCGACCGGGCCGAGTACGAGGAGAAGGAGGCGGCGCAGCGCGGGATGAACCCGGTGCCCGGCGCCGCGAACGTGCTGTTCCTCGAGGTGGAGGTCGTCGACCCGTCCGAGTTCAGCCGGGTGCTGCGGGTGCGCGGCTACGACGTGGACGGGTACAGCGTGCTGCGGGTCGAGAGCCCGGCGGTGCCGAACGCGATCGCCGCGATCCTGATTGCGCTCAGGGACTCGACGGGCGAACGCCCGCATTGCTACTTCGAGTGGGCGGAGGGTAACCCGATCGGGCACCTGTTCCGCTACCTCCTGCTTGGCCGGGGCGACACCGCGCCCGTGGTCCGTGAGATCCTGCGCGAAGTCGAGAAGGACCCGTCGATGCGCCCGGTCGTCCACGTTGGTGGCAGCTGAACGGTCAGCTCCAGCTCGCGCGCTCGTCCTCACGGGGAGCGTGCACCGTCGTGACCGGTACGTCGTAGAGCCGCACCGGGCGTGTCGCGTCCCAGGCCGGCCACCCTGGGTCGCCGGTCTTGGCAAACCGCACCCAGGCGTCGTGCATGTCCGTCGCGATCGACTGCGGGGCGTCCGTGCCGGCGAGCTTGCGCGAGTCCGGGTGGTCGACCCCGTCGAAGACGAATCCGATCTCCAGGGCGTGGGCGGCGCCCAGGTCGAGAACGGGACTGCGCCAGGCGAACTCGTAGACCCAGGTCTTGGCGTGGCGGGCGAGCCGGGCATCCGCCAGCCGGTTCATCGGGAGTCTCAACAACAGGTCGGTCGCGAGTACCCCGAACAGTTCACCGCTGGACGCCCCCGGTCGGTTGGCACGATAGGTGCGCATCGTTCGGCCGCGGATGCGGAACGCGAGGCGAGCCACCGCGATGTGCCTGCGCCCGATCGTCGAGATGAGCCCGCTCGGCAGTACCCACAGGCGATACTCCTCGGTGTTCGTGCCGATCAGCAGCGGGATGCCGTCGCCTGCGCCCGCGCACAGGGCGGTCTCCGGGTTGGTGGGCACCACATCCTCGCCGATCGCCATGGACACGCTCGCACCGCCGGAGATCGGCGTTGAACCGGCCGTGACTGCCGACTGGGCCGCGACGAGGTCAGCGGAGGACACTGCGGCGAACGCATCACGAGTTGTGGAGATGCCGAGCTTCTTCGCGATCAGGCGGGTGAGCCTGCCGGATGTCCGGCGAGAGCGCGCGTTCAGCGGCCCGCTCTGGATGATGGCGGCCCGGAACAGGGATGGAGCATCGGGATGCGCGAGCAGGGCCGCGATCGAGTTGCCGCCCGCAGACTCCCCGAACACGGTGACCTGCCGCGGATCCCCGCCGAAGTTCTCGATCTCGGCCTGCACCCAGCGCAGCGCGGCGAACTGGTCGGCGATGCCGAGGTTGAGCGGCGCACCGTCGAGCACGGAGAACCCTTCCACGCCGACCCGGTAGTTGATGCCAACGAAGACAACGCCGTCGCGAGCGAATTGGGTGCCGTTGTAGCCGGGCACCGCATTCGAACCGCGGGTGAGCGATCCACCGTGGATCCAGACCATCACCGGCAGTTTCGCGGCGCGCTTCGAGGGGGTCCAGACCGTGAGGTTGAGGTACTCGTCGCCGGGAATCTCCACCGTGGTGAGCAGCTCGCCGAGCGCGCCGGGAAACGGTGCTTGAGGAGCCGTTGCACCGTGCGTCGTCGCATCGCGCACGCCGTCCCACGGCACGGCTGCGGCCGGCAGCCGGAACCGCTGGTCGCCCACCGGCGGAGCCGCGTACGGCACGCCGAGGAACGAGTCGATCCCGTTTTGCGTGCTGCCGATGAGGGTTCCGGTCGACACCGTCACGCTGGGCGCGCTCAGGGGAGCACCCGCACGACCCGTTTGCCCCGCCCGTCGCCCTTCTCGAGCGACCGGTGGGCGTCGGCGATCTTCGCGAGCGGATGCACCGAATCCACGATCGGCTTCAGCGATCCGCTTTCCACATACCCGGCAAGGTCCGCCAGGAGCTGCGCCCTCGGTGCCGCGGAGAAGGCACGCACCCGCTTCGGTCCGAAGATCGTGGAGAACAGGATGTACGGGATGGCGGAGGCGGAGGTCGTCACCATCCGCCCGTGGCGGGTAAGCCGACGGCGGTAGGTGGACAGGCGACTCCCGTTGAGGTCGAGGATCAGGTCGAAGGTGCCGAGCTGGTTCGCGTCGTGCGTGCGGTAGTCGAGGGCGGCATCCGCACCGAGGTCGCGGATGAACTGGAGGTTCTTCGCGCCGACGAGCGCCGTTACGTGCGCTCCCATTGCCTTACCCAGCTGCACGGCAACGGTGCCCACGCCCCCGCTCGCGCCGCGCACCAGAAGGCGGTCGCCCGCCTTCAGGTGGCCGTGCTCACGGAGGGCGAGCAACGCCGTCTCACCGACCAGGGGCAGCGCCGCCAGCTCGACCAGGTCGCCCTTCGGCGCTTTCGACAGGTGTGATGCCCTGGTGACGAGGTACTCGGCGGCGGCGGCGGAGCGGCCGTGCGGCAACCCCGGCAGAAAACCCCAGACCCGGTCGCCCGCCGCGAACTCGGCAACTCCGTCACCCACGGCCTCGACCTCGCCGGCGAAGTCCAGGCCGATACCCTTCGGAAATCCGAACCCCGTCGCGATCCGCAGCGCGCCGGCCCGAACGCGGAGCTCGACCACGTTCACGCTGCTGCCGTGGACTTTGACGAGCACGTCGCCCTCGCCGGCCACAGGCTTCTCGGCGGTGCCCTCGTGCAGTACCTCGGGTGGGCCGTACTTGTCGTACTGGGCAGCGCGCATGTCGGTCACGGCTTCACGGCCAACTCGGCTGCGCCGAGAATGCCGGCATTGTTGCGCAACGCTGCTGGCACGATCGGCGTGGTCAGCTGCAGGAGGGGCAGAAACTCCTCGTAGCTCTTGGACACACCGCCGCCCACGATGAACAGGTCGGGGGAGAGCAGCGCCTCGAGCTGCTCGTAGTACTTCTGCAGTCGCTGCGCCCAGGACTTCCAGCTCAGGTTCGAGCGCTCCTTGGCCGCGTACGAGGCGCGCTTCTCCGCGTCTTTGCCGCCGACCTCGATGTGACCGAGTTCCGAATTGGGTACAAGCACTCCGTTGTAGATGAGTGCGCTGCCGATTCCGGTGCCGAGCGTGGTGAGGAGCACAAGGCCGGGCACATTCTTTGCCGCGCCGTATCGCGCCTCGGCGACGCCGGCGGCATCCGCATCGTTGACGAAATGGATGTCGCGACCGAGGCCCTTCTCGAACAGCTTCTCCGCCTCGAGGCCGATCCACTTCTTGCTCACGTTGGCCGCGGACATCGTGCGGCCGTTCTTCACAATCGCAGGGAAGCACACGCCCACCGGAACATCGTCGGCGACTCCGCCGAGCTGGCCAATGAGTTGCAACACAGTCGTCACGATGGCCTCCGGCTCGCCGCCCTCCGGGGTCGCGAGTTTGAGGCGCTCAGTGAGCAGTTCGCCGGTCGTGGTGTCCACGATGGCACCCTTGATTCCAGTGCCGCCGATGTCGATTCCGAGCGCATGTGCCATGGAGCAATCTTCCTTTAGGGGAGCGTGAGGATGTCGGCCCCGCGCTCGGTCACGACGAGAGTGTGCTCGAATTGCGCGGTCTTGCTGCGGTCCCTGGTCACAACGGTCCAGTCGTCGGCCCAGATCTCCCAGGCGTAGCTGCCGGGTCGTTCGGGGGTGCCGAGCGTCAACATGGGTTCGATGGTGAAGACCATGCCGGGTTCCATCACATCCGCAAAGTTCGGTGCGGAGTCGTAGTGCGGAATGATCAGGCCGGAGTGGAAGGCCTCGCCCACGCCGTGGCCGGTGAAGTCGCGCACCACGCCGTAGCCGAACCGCTGTGCGTAGGACTGGATGGCGCGGCCGATCACGTTCACCTGGCGTCCAGCGGCAACGGCCTTCAGCCCCCGGCCGAGGGACTCGCGGGTGCGGTCCACGAGGTCGACGACGTCCTGCGCGACGTCGCCGACGAGGAACGTCTTGTTGAGGTCGCCGTGCACGCCGTTCTTGAAGGCCGTGATGTCGATGTTGATGATGTCGCCGTCTTCGAGCACCGTGTCATCCGGGATGCCGTGGCAGATCACCTCATTCAGTGACGTACAGCTCGACTTGGGAAAGCCGCGGTACCCGAGCGTCGACGGGTACGCGCCGTTCGCGACCATGAAGTCGTGTGCGATGCCGTCCAGTTCATCCGTGGTGACGCCGGGGCGGATGGCGGCGCCGACGGCCTCGACTGCCTGGGCCGCGATCCGGCCGGATTCGCGGATGAGCTCCACCCGGTCCGCTGGGTAGACGTCGGAGCCGGTGAACTGCTTCGGCGCCTTCCTGCCCACGTACTCGGGGCGGGGGATTGACGCGGGAACCGCACGCGTCGGTGAGATTCTGCCGGGAACGAGGTGACCATTCGCATCCCGAGGCATAGCCTTGAGTCTACTTTCGACGAGGAGGCACGGATGACGCAGTGGTGGTACAACCACAAGACCGGCAAGGTCGAGGAGGGCCCGCAATCACTCGGCTCCGACCGGGACGGCCCCTACGAGACCGAGGCGGATGCGAAGCGAGCCCCGGAGATCGCACAGGAGCGCAGTCGCAAGTGGGCCGAGGAAGAGGCCGGCAGCGACGGTTGGGGCGACGACGATTGACCGGTAGCCCGGTCGAGGGTGGGCCGCGGATCCCCGGCGCGAGTGCATACACCTGGATCTCGCGCCTGTTGCGGGTCTGGACGTTCGCGTTCCTGCCCCTGGCACTGATCCTCGTGCTGCGCGTCACCAACCAGTTCGAGGACGGCGCGCCATGGCACTGGGCGGGCCCGGTGGCAATCGGTCTCGTCATCGTCGAGGTAGTGGTGATGGGTGTTGCGTACTTCATCGGAATGGGCAAGCGCCGGGCCGAGCAGCGAAACGGCTACACGACGTTCCCCAGCCCACCGCTCACCCTCGAACAGAGGCATCCCGTCTACGACGTGGTGATCCGCAAGCCGAATGATCCAGCACTTGGCGCAGCCTTCGACACGATCGTGAAGCAGGTGACGGCCGAGCAAGTGCCGTTGGCGCCGCGCACCTGAGGCTCAGTCCTCGTAGGAGTGCTCGGGGCCGGGGTACACGCCCGCGTCGACGTCTGCACGGTAGGCGACCGCGGCATCCCCGAGAATCTTCTTGAGGTCGGCGTACTGCTTGACGAACTTGGGGATTCGGCCGGTGGTGAGGCCCGCCCAGTCGGTCCAGACCAGTAGCTGGCCGGTGGTGTGCGGCCCGGCGCCAACGCTGATGGTCGGAATCTTCAGTTCGGCGGTGACCTGCTTGGCGGCCTCGGCCGGCACCATCTCGAGCACCACGGCGAATGCGCCGGCATCTTCAACCGCGTGGGCGTCTGCGAGCAGCTGCGTGACCTGCTCGCCCCGGCCCTGGATGACGTGGCCGCCGAGGCCGTGCTCGCTCTGCGGGGTGAAGCCGATGTGCGCCATGAGCGGGATGCCGGCGGAGACGATCCGGCGGATCTGCTCGGCGCTGCGCACACCGCCTTCGAGCTTCACGGCGTGTGCACCGGTCTCCTTCATGAAGCGGAACGCGGTGTGGAGCGCCTCGTCCGCGCTGGTCTCGTAGGAGCCGAACGGCATATCCGCGACCACCAACGCACGCTTGACTGCACCGGCCACCGCGCGGGTCAGGGGAATGAGCTGGTCGAGCGTGACCGGCAGCGTCGTGTCGTAGCCGAACACGTTGTTGCCGGCCGAGTCGCCGACCAACAGGAAGTCGATCCCTGCCGCATCGAAGATGGATGCCGTGAGCTGGTCGTAGCTCGTGAGCCCGGTGATCTTGATGCCGTTGTCTTTCGCGTTCTGGAAGTGCCTGGTACGAACGCGCTTGACCGCCTGCTCTGCCATGGGTCGAGTCTAGAACGGCTCTGGCACCGGCTCAGCAATCGGCACCAGCGATGCAATAGGCGCCTGCGAAGCAATAGCCGAGCCGGTAGCCTGATACCTGGGCGAGAACGCCCGCACTTCATCCCCAGAGGAGCCCAGTGGACAAGCAACGCGACTTCGTTCTGCGCACGATCGAAGAGCGGGGCATCAAGTTCGTGCGGCTCTGGTTCACGGATGTCGTTGGCACCCTGAAGAGCGTCGCGATCGCCCCCGCAGAGGTGGAGGGCGCGTTCGCCGAAGGCCTCGGATTCGACGGCTCCGCCATTGAGGGCTTCACCAGGGCCTACGAGGCCGACATGCTCGCCCACCCAGACCCGACCACGTTCCAGATCCTGCCGTGGCGCGGGGAGATCGACCCCACGGCGCGCATGTTCTGCGACATCACGACGCCCGACGGGCAGCCCTCGGCATCCGACCCGCGCAACGTGCTCAAGCGCGCACTGGCCAAGGCAGCCGACCGCGGATTCACCTTCTACACGCATCCGGAGATCGAGTTCTACCTGCTCAAGTCGTCGAAGCTCAAGAACGGTCAGCCGGTTCCGGTGGATGCCGCTGGATTCTTCGACAATGTGCCCGGCGGTACCGCTCACGACTTCCGTCGCCGTTCGGTGCGGATGCTGGAAGACCTCGGCATCTCGGTCGAGTTCAGCCACCACGAGGCTGGCCCCGGCCAGAACGAGATCGACCTGCGCTATGCAGACGCACTCACCACTGCAGACAACATCATGACCTTCCGCACGGTGATCAAGGAGGTGGCGATCGAGCAGGGCG
>JBDUEC010000045.1:0-12963 GCA_040002655.1 Rhodoglobus sp.
GTGCCCGCGATCCAGGAGTGGGGCGCGGCGCTGCTCGCCGCGCGGCCGGACTGGCCGCTGGATGCGGTGGTCGACGTGCTCCGCCGCACGCCTCCGCGAACTATCAGCGGTGCACTGGCTACGGCGGAAGACGGCATCGTCGACGCCCTAGTCGCGAGCCTGCTCGACCTCGACTCGTCGTACCTCGCCGTTCAGGGGCCACCGGGCACCGGCAAGACCTACACCGGCGCGCACGTGATCGCCCGGCTGGTGGCCGACCACGGCTGGCGCATCGGCGTGGTGTCGCAGTCCCACACCACGGTCGAGAACCTGCTGGCAGCCGTGCTGGATGCCGGGCTGCGACCCGGACTGGTCGGCAAGAAGCCCAAGGCGGGCTCCGAGAACGAACCGACCGCCTGGATGAGCATCGCCGACCCGGCGGCCTTCCTCGCGAAGGGCGGCGGCCGGGTTCTCGGCGGCACCGCCTGGACGTTCAGCAACCGCGAGCAGGTGCCGCGCCGCAGTCTCGACCTCTTGGTGATCGATGAGGCGGGTCAGTTCTCGCTGGCGTCCACGATCGCCGCGAGCATGTCCGCCCGGCGATTGCTGCTGCTCGGCGACCCGCAGCAGCTTCCGCAGGTGAGCCAGGGTACGCATCCGGAACCCGTGGATGGCTCGGCTCTCGGCTTCGTGAGCGACGGCCACGAAGTGCTCCCGGCCGAACTCGGCTACTTTCTGCCGGAGAGTCGCCGCATGGATGCCGCCCTCGCGGCGCCCGTCTCCGCCCTGTCGTATGAGGGTCGGCTGCGCTCACATCCGGTCACCCGGCAGCGCCTGCTCGAGGGCGTCGCGCCGGGACTGCACCCGCGGCCCGTGGTGCACGAAGGCGACGCGACGAGCTCCCCGGTCGAGGCCGCCGCCGTCGTCGAGCTGGTCGAATCGCTGCTCGGCACGCCGTGGACCGACCCGGGCGCGGGGCGCACCGGTGACCCGCTCGGGGAGACTGACTTCATCGTCGTCACCCCGTACAACGCGCAGGTCGTGCTCGTGCGGGAGGCGCTGGACGCGGCCGGGCATCAGGGGGTGCGCGTGGGCACGGTGGACCGCTTCCAGGGCCAGGAGGCGGTGGTGGCGATCGTCACACTCGCCGCGTCGTCTGCCGTCGAGGTTCCGCGCGGGCTGCCGTTCCTCATCCTGAAGAACCGGCTCAACGTTGCCATCTCGCGCGCGCAGTGGGCGGCTTACCTGATCTACTCGCCAGAGCTGGCGGACTTCCTGCCACCAACGCCCGCGGGGGTGGCGCAGCTGAGCGCGTTCATCGACCTAACGAGCTGAGCTGACGTGTTCGCCTAGCGAACCAAGGGCTAACGAGCTAGCGCTCCGCGTCGGGTTCGTCGTCGATGTCGTCGTCCCCGTCGATCGCGTCGAACGGGTTGGCGAGGTCGATTTCGGCGCCCTCAAGGATGCCGTCGTTGTTCTTGTCCTCCCAGCCGTGGCTGTCGCCCTCGAGTCCGGGTGCCTTCCCATTGGTCTGGTCGAAGTCTGAGACGACCTCGTCGTCTGGGGTCTTGTCGTCGGTCATCAGTGGTCCTCTCGCGCCGGTGGGTTCACACTAGTGTTCGCGAAGCGCCAGGGGTCGGAGGCCAGTCGCGGGCTGGAGTACTGCAGTGGCTCCGGCGCCGCCGGCGGCTCCGGTGCCGCGGGTGGATCTGTTGGCGGATCGGTCGGCGGCTGGGTGGGATCGGGCAGGCTGAGCGCCGGGTCGGCCGAGATCGCCCAGGAATGGTTCTGCGTGGCGGGCGTCGGAGTCCAGGTGGGAGCAGGCGAGCCGGTGATCCCTGTGGGGTCGGACTCCGCTGTGAGTGCGCCGAATACCTGCGGGTCGTCCACGGTTTCCGGAATGCCGAGCGGGTTCTCTTCGATCGGAACCCCCATGCGATGCTTGCCGCTCATCCGCTGCTCCTTCGTTAGGTCGCTTCAGCGTTTCAGCCGCAGCGGCTCCCGGCAAGGCATTGCACATTGTGGCCCGCTGTGGCATGCGCGGGAATGCCCGGCAGCGCCAATACGCTGGACTCACCATGAAGCGCATCGGATTCCTCTCCTTCGGGCACTACCAGGCAGTGCCGGGATCGCTGGTTCGCACGGCAGCGGATGCCCTCATCCAGTCGATCGAGCTGGCGGAGGCCGCCGAAGAACTCGGCGTCGACGGCGCGTACGTGCGCGTGCACCACTTCGCGCGGCAGCTGGCCTCACCGTTCCCACTGCTCTCGGCGATGGGGGCGCGCACGACGACGATCGAGCTCGGCACCGCCGTGATCGACATGCGCTACGAGAACCCGCTGTACATGGCAGAGGATGCCGCCGCTGCGGACCTCATCAGCACCCACTCAGGCCACGGGGGAAGACTGCAGCTCGGTCTCAGTCGCGGCTCACCGGAGACCGCGCTGAACGGCTACGAGACATTCGGCTACGTGCCGTCGGAGGGCAGCACCGACGCGGATGACGCCCGCACCAAGACGGAGATCTTCAGAGCGGCGATCGATCGCGCCGGTGTCGCGCGCAGCGCCAACGGCGCAGGGCTTCTCGCGATCGAGCCGCAGTCGCCGGGTCTCACCGATCGGATCTGGTGGGGCTCCGGAACGCGCGCCACCGCGAAGTGGACGGGCGAGCAGGGCATGAACCTGATGTCGTCGACCCTGCTCACCGAAGACACCGGGGTGCCGTTCGATGAACTCCAGGCCGAACAGATCGCGATCTACCGCGCCGCGTACGCCGAGGCCGGTCACACCCGGGAGCCCCGGGTCTCTGTGAGCCGCAGCATCATCCCGATCACCAGCGACGACGATCGCCGGTATTTCGGCGGCGAGCGCAACAGCCAGGACCAGGTCGGCTACCTCGATGGCGGGCTTGCTCGTTTCGGCAAGAGCTACGTCGGCGAGCCCGAGAAGATCGTCGCCGATCTCGCGCAGGATGCCGCGGTGCAGGCCGCGGACACCGTGCTCGTGACGGTACCGAACCAACTCGGGGTGGAGTACAACGCCCGGCTGCTCGGCACTCTCGTCGAGCAGGTCTGGAAGCCGCTCGGCTTCAAATAGGGCTTACTCGGGTAGCGACGACTCAATCAGGCTGACGATCTCGGGCGCGTCTGGCTCCACCGTCGGGCGAAAGCGGTGCACCTGTCCGTCGGGCGTCACGACGAACTTCTCGAAGTTCCAGGTGACCTTGCCTGCTTTGCCGGCGGCATCCGGAGTCTTGGTGAGCTCCTGGTAGAGCGGGTGCGCGGACTTGCCGTTCACCTTGACCTTGTCGAACATCGGGAAGGTCACGCCCCAGGTGATGGAGCAGTACTCCTTGATGTCGTCGGTGTCCTTGAGTTCCTGCAGGAACTGGTTGCTCGGGAAGCCCAGAACCGTGAAGCCACGGTCGCCGTACTCCTTCTGCAGGGCCTCGAGCTTCTCGTACTGGGGCGAGAGGCCGCAGCGGGACGCCACGTTCACGATGAGTTTCACCTTGTCCCCGTACTCTGCAAGCGTCGTTGGAGCGCCATCAATGGTCGTGAGCGGGATGTCATTCAGAGTCATGATTGCGAGAACGTTCGCCTGCGGCGAAAAAGTCCCGACAAACCTGTGATTGTGCCGTGGGTCACGGTTCACTCGACCGGCTCGCCGGTCGGGTCCGGCGCTGCCGCATCGGTCAGCTCCGGCCCGCCCACCGGCTCGCCCGCCCAGGTCGTGAGCACCCAGGCGCCGGGGGAGCCCTGCAACTCGACCACGCCGGTGTTGTCGAGCTCGTGCTCGCCCGCGTATTGCGGCGGCACGTTCGTCGCGCGCCCGGCCACCCACACCCGGATCGCGGCCCCGTAAGACCACGGCGGTTTCACTACCCTGTGCCGCGATGAGTTCGATGTCGGCATCGAACCGCCCGAAGAACTCGTGGCCGTCGGGGCCGCCGGGGATTCGCGGGGTGAGATCGCCGAGGCCCCAGGAAAACGCGGCGTCGAGGTAGGCACGCACCGAGCCGCGGTCGCGCAGGCCCTCGAGTGATCCCGCCTCGATCTCGTGGATGCCGCGAAGCACGTTCACGTCCAGGCCGCGGTCGATCGCGAGCGGGCCGGCCGTGCGCTGGGTTCGCAGAAGTGTGGACGCGTAGATGGCGTCGATGGACTCCCCGCGCAGGCCATCCGGAATCTTGGTTGCCTGGCGGGCGCCGAGGGCGGTGAGCCCCGGCCCTGGATGCACGGTGCCGAGAATCCCGAGCACGTTGTCGGGGGTCTGGCCGTGACGGATGAGGAGAATGCGCATCGTGGGTCCAGCCTAGATCGGGCTCCCGATACGATTGCCCCATGCTGGGCAGCCTCGGGGGGATCGGTCGCGTGCTCGCGCAGACCTGGCCCGCCCTGCTCGCCTGGTACCTGGGCGGCGAACTGGTGCGGGCATCCGTGCTGGCCCTCGCCGCGCCGATCGGCGCAGACAGCGCACTCGCCGCGCTGCTGCTGGTTCCGATCGCCGTGCTCGCCCGCCTGGTCTCGTACGTCGGCATGTTCCTGGCGCTGCGCCGTGCACTTCCGGCGTATCGCGACCTGGCCGAGGGGCAGGTGACCTTCACCGGCTGGCGGGATGCCGCCCGCGAGTTCACCACGATCCTGCTGGCCAGCATCGGCCCGTTCTTCACCCTGTACGCGCTGCTCGGCCTCGTCTCGAAGGATCTGTCGGACTACGCCAGGGCGGCCTACCTGTACACGATGAGCGAGAAGACGATCCTGAACGTGGGCGACGGACCACTCGTGCTCGCCGTTGTGGTCGTCGCCTTCGGGGGCCGGATGGCGATCAAGTACTTCGGCTCCAAGCTGCCGGAGTGGACCGGACTTGTCTCCATCTACCTCGACGCCACCTGGGTGTTCGTTGCGCTCACCGGCCTCTCCGCCCTGTTCGGCCCGGTGATCGAATGGATCCAGAACAGGCAGGTGGTGCACTGGGTCGAGCAGAGCCGGGAGTTCCTGCGCGGGGTGTGGGCCCCCATCCGCTCGGTGATCGACGGCATCGACTGGTTGACCCCGGTGGCCGTGCAGCTCGTACTGCTCCCTCTGGCCTGGCTGTTGATCGCCGGAGTCATCTACACCCGCGCACTCGGCAACGCGGTCGAGGAGCGCAGCGAACCGGGACCGGTGGCTGCACTTCTGCGATCGAGAATCCAGAAGCTGCCGAAACTACTGCGCCGTCGCGCGCGGCTGTACGAGGAGGAGTGGCAGGGCACCGCCAGCCCGCTGCTGCTCGCGGGCCGCATGATCCTTGGTGCGGGCTGGATCCGGCTCGCGGTCGTCGTCGCGGTCTATGGACTGCTGTTCGCACTCAGCCAGTGGGCTCTGCGCGGCCTGTTCTTCGCGGTCGGGCCGCACGAGGCGAGATTCTGGTTCACGGCCGACGGCATCGTCTCGCTCGTGGGAAGTGCCGTCTTCGAGCCGGTGCGCGTCGTGCTCCTCGCCGTCGTTTTTGACCTGTGCCTGCGCCGCTGGCAGGATCGGCGCCTGCAGAGTGCGGCACTCAGTGCTTCAGCGCCAGCCGAACCAGCGCCGAATCCTGCGTCACGCTGACTTCGACCACCGCGTTGGCATATGCGCCCTTCGGTGTGAGGAACACCACTTCGAGAGAACCGGTCTCGTCGTCGAAGTAGCAGTTCGTGTCGGAGCCGTCGCGCACCCCGTAGCCATACTTGGCGGGGTCGAACACCTCGGGCCAACGGAGGTCATCCGTACCATCGGGAGCAACCAGTGAGACCGTGCAGCTGAACTCGCCCGCGCCGTCCTGAGGCGTGATATCGATGATCGCGGCCACCAACGAGAGTCCGAGCGGAATCTTGTTCTCGTTCAGGCCGGTGCCCACGAACTCCTTGCTGTTGCTGAGCACGATCGAGTACCCGCCCACGTCCACGGCCTGGCCCTGGGCTACGACGGGAGTCGTCACGGCAGTGTCAACGTCTTCCTGGTGCGGGATGCCGTAGACCACCCAGGTGATAGCGGGGATGATGGCCACGAGTGCGATCAGCGGCAACAGGTTGCGGCGCAGCCAGCCGCGGTTGGGCTTGGCCTGTCTCTGCGTCGTCTGTTCCAAGTCAGTCACCGGGTGGCATCCGCTTCGTCGCCGACGTATGCGGCCCCGATGGTGGCGAACTTCTCGATGCTGAGTGCGCTGAGGTCCATGCGGATCGCCGGCACGCTGTCGAGTTGCGCGGTGAACAGCTCGCGCACGACGAGCGTCGCAGTGGCCGCGCCGGGCAGCGCGAGCGCCGATGACGGAACCTCGAACACCAGGGTGCCGGTCACGGGCACGCCGGCGCCGTAGGTCACGTCGGTGAGCGCGGGGATCGGCAGGATGTCGGAGGCCTTGAACACGTAGTCCCCGATGTGCAGTTCGGAGTACCCGGTTCCGATCGGCTGCACCTGTGCCGTGAGCGTGGCATCCACCACCACCCACACCCCGTTCGTGGTGCCGTTCACATCGTCGAAGCCGTAGGGCACATCCAGTTCGTGCGCGAGTCGCACCTCATGTACCTCGGCGCTCATCAGGCGTGCGGTGACCAGCTGGCCCACTCCGCCGGTCACCTCGAACGCATCCACGATGGACGTGTCGTTCGGGGCCGTCGACACCGCAAGGGCCGCGGCGACCACCAGGGCAAACGCTCCCGCCCCCGCGATGATCGTGCGACGGTTCACGGGGCACTCCCGATCGTGGTCACGATCCGCGCGATCGGCGTCGGGGAGCTGAACGCCTCATCGCCGAAGACCGGGTCGCCTTTCAGGGCGTTACGCACGAACACGCCGAGGATCACGTCTTCGCCGGTGGAGACGTCGGCTTTGGGCACTTTCCACAGAAACTCGACGCTGGTGGGCATTCCCGGCTGCAGGCTGCTGAGCGAGTCACCCGAGCGCGCCTCGAGCAGGTTGTCCGGATCGTCGGTGACGGCGATGGTGTCCCCGAGCAGCACTCGAACAGCGTCGTAGGAGAAGGAAGTGGTGGCGTGGGTCACGTTCTCGAGAGTCGCATCGACGACGAGGTACTGCAGGTCGTTGCCGTTGTCATCCTGCCCCGCCTCGGTGCCGCTTCCTGGGGCTGTATCGGCGAGGTACACGCCGTCGATGGTGGTGCGCAACTCCGTTCCGTTGATCGCTTCGCCGAGCTCGATCTTCGGGAGCTTCTCGATCGGCACAGCGTTGAAGCCGCCCAACAGGGCGACTATGCCGGCCACAACCGCGATGGCGGTGAGCGTCCAGGCCCACCACGGAAAACGGAACCGGCGCCGGGTCTCTGAGGGGGCAGCCGCTGTCACCCCGCTAGTCAAGCAGAACTCAGCGTGTGAGCAGGCCCGCGCGCTCAGGGTGGGCGTCGAACCACTGCCCGACGTACCAGCACATCGGAACCACGCGGTAGTCGGTGGTCTTCTCCACGTCGTCCATCGCGAAGCTCACGACCTGGCCCGCGTACCCCCTGCCGCGCAGGGGAGGGGAGGTGAAGGTGTGGGTGAACGAGATCGACGTCCCATTCACGGTGTAATCGGCGGCGGCCACGAGGTCACCGTCGATGCGCAGGGTGTAGCGGCTGGCATCCGCTTCGTGGGCGAGTTCGGTGGGCACCCCTTCAGGGTACGTCGGGAATCCGGCTGATTCGCCCCGTGGGTTGTAGTTTGAACGCTGGGTGGCCGCGTCTCTTGGCGGGATGCGGCCACCCGCTGGATCGTCGCGTCCACCTTCGCCAGGGCCCAACTGAAGAAGCTGCCCTAGTCCTCGTCGCGCCCGCGCAGCTTCTCGATGTCGCGGCGTTCGCGCTTGGTCGGCCGGCCGGCGCCACGATCGCGGGTAGCGACGTGCACAACTTCCTCGCGTGGCGGCGGGGGAGGCGTGGTCTCCAGGTAGCTCTCCGCCGCAACGGTCGCGGCCACGCGCTTCACGAGGAGCGCCTTCACTATGAATGTGCGCTCGAAGCCGTCGATGCGCACCCGCACCTCGTCGCTGGCGCGCACGGTCTGTGCTGCCTTGGCCCGTTCCCCGTTCACCTGCACGTGACCGGCCCGACAGGCGGCGGTCGCCGCCGAGCGGGTCTTCAGTACGCGAACGGCCCACAACCAGGAGTCCACCCGGGCGGTGTCCATGGTCAGAACGTCACGGTCAGTGGGCCGCGGCCAGGTCCGACTTCCAGCGAACGAGGCTGCGCACGGTCTCGCTGGAGTCGGTGGCCAGGCGCTCCATCACATCCGCTGGCACGTAGAAATTGACCGCGAGCCAGCCGCGCACGACCGCCGAGGGGTCGTCCGCCATCGAGCGCAGCACGTCGCACGAGGTGGACTCGTTCTTCGCCACGCACCCGCGCACGCCCTCGTTGGGGTCGGCGGCCAGGGCCACCATCACGTCCTCGGGGGCGTGGTAACTGCTGGCTACGCTCTCCCGGATCTTCGGGTTCGTGTGCCGCGCGAGCAGCCGCAGCCTGGCGATCTTCGTGGCGGTGACTTCGGGGGCGGGGTGCAACGCGGCCGCCTGCTCGGGGGTGAGCATCGCCGGCGCCATCGCTCGCATCTGTGCGCGCTGGGCGGGCGTGTTGAAGCGGATGCACGACATGCCCTCCACGCTACTCCCGAGCCGGGGGGCCGGGGGCAGACGCGCCGGGTCAGTCCGCCTCGTGTCCCTTGCCGGGGTGTTCGGCGTCGCGGACCCGGTCCAGCAGCTCCCGCCACGCCCCGGTGAGGTGCTGCTCGGGCACGGTCGCCGAACGTTTCTCGTCGGGCAGCACAGTGGAGATCTGGTACACGAAGCGATCGGCTTCCGGCATGGCTGAAGGCTCCTCGTCCCACGGGCAGGCCTCGATGATCGGCCGCCAGGTGGCCACATCCTTCGCGCTGTCGAGCTGCACCTGCCAGTGCCGGCGAATGCCCGCGAAACCCCCGGTGCGCACGATCGTGATCACCAGTACGACCTCACTCGTCTCACTCGTCGAGCGGTCCAACCCCGACTCCCGTCCAGCCGCCGGCCACGGCGGTGCTCACACTCGAATCCTCGCCGTAGCGCGACTTCGCCGCAACCACTGTCGCTTTCGCGAAATCTGTGAATGAGGCGGAGGGGGAGAGGGTTCCGGTGATCGTGTCATACCAGACCTGTCCCGCGTGCTCCCAGGCGTTGCCGCCGAGTGCCTCGGCGACGAGGTAGAAGGCGCGGTTCGGAATGCCGCTGTTCAGGTGCACGCCGCCGAAGTCATCCGTCGTCTCGACGTAGTCGCGCATGTGCGCCGGCTGCGGATCCTTACCGAGCACGTCATCGTCGTAGGCCGTGCCCGGCGCCTTCATCGAGCGCAGCGCTCGCCCATGCACCTTCGCCGTGAAGATGCCTTCACCAATCAGCCAGGTAGCGGCCGAGACGGACTGCCGTCGCGCGTATTGCTCGACGAGAACGCCGAACACGTCGGAGATCGATTCGTTCAGTGCGCCCGACTGGCCCTGGTAGGTGAGTCCTGCGGTGTACTGGGTGACCCCGTGGGTGAGTTCGTGCCCGATGACGGATGCCGCCGCCGTGAAGCTCGCGAACACCTCCCCGTCGCCGTCCCCGAAGACCATCCGCTCGCCGTTCCAGAATGCATTGTCGTAGTCACGGCCGTAGTGCACGCTCGCGTCGAGGGGCAGGCCGCGACCGTCGATCGAGTTGCGCCCGTACACGTCGTGGAACAGGTCCCACGTGGCACCCAGCCCGTCGTACGCTTCGTTCACAGAGCGGTCCGCCGCGGGATCATCGCCCTCGCGGCGCACGATTGTTCCGGGGAGGGTTTCGCGGCCGTGGGCATCCGCGATCGTGCGCACCGGCCCGTCGCTGGTGAGCTCGAGTTCGAGGTCACCGGTGGGGCTCAACGACACGTCGAGCCGTGAGTAGCGGAACGGCTCGTCGGCGACGAGTGCACGGCGCGCCGCTTCGGCGACCCGCTGGAGCCCGTCACCCTCCAGCTGCGCGAGCCGGGCCAGAAGGTAGGGCGGCACGATGGAGTGGCGCATCAGGCGACCTGCGAAGAGGCTTCCTTCTGGCCGCGTGGCGGCAGCGGGATGATCGGCGATGTGGTGCGCTGGTAGTCGGCGTACTCCGGGTACTTCGACTTCGTGATGCTCTCGGTGAAGACGGTCGACCCGACAAAGAGTCCGGTGAGCAGCACAGCGCCGAGCACCGTCCACTGCAACACGGAACCGGCGGCCACGGCACCGAAGAAGAACAGGGCCCACCACTGCGCCTGCTCGAAGAAGAAGTTGGGGTGACGCGAGAACCGCCAGAGTCCGGTCTGCAGGAACCGCGGCCGGAACTCCGGGCCGCCGGCGCTCTTGGCCTTCTGGAAGTTCCACTGCTGCTGGTCCGCGAGCGTCTCCCCGGCGAGCAGCAGCAGGAAGATGACCGTCACGACGTAGTCGAGCGGACCGTATGGCGTCTGGTTCAGGTACGCCGTCAGGGCCGGGAGGGTGATCAGCAGCAGGATCAGGTTCTGGTAGATCACGATGAAGAGCAGGTTGAATACCTGGAACTGCCACGGCTTCATGCGCGCGCGCAGCACCGGCCAGCGGTAATCCTCGTGGCCGTTGTAGCCGCCCTTGCGCGCGAAGTTGAAGGTGAGTCGCGCGCCCCAGAGCGTCACCAGCACCGCCATGACATCCAAGCGGATGTCGGCGAGACCCGCGAACGCGGCGAACACCCACACGTAGGCGACCGGCACGATCGACCACAGCCGGTCCACCCAGGAGTGCTCCCGGGTGATCAGGGACGCGATCCACACGAAGGCGCACACGCCGACAGCGATCCAGAACACGACGATGAGGGGGACCATAACGGCATCCTAAACCTCGCCACCCACTCGCTAGACTTGCTCGCTGTGGGAGCAACCAGCGTCGGCGAAGTGAGCAGCAAAGTGCTGACGGTGCCCAACCTCCTCAGCTTCTTCCGACTCCTGCTCGTGCCGGTCTTCCTCGTGCTGATCATCAACGGCCACGACTTTCTCGCCCTGCTCGTGCTCGTGTTCTCGAGCGTCACCGACTTTCTTGATGGTGTTATCGCGCGTCGCTTCAAGCAGGTTTCGCGGCTCGGCCAACTGCTCGACCCGGCCGCCGACCGGCTCTTCATCTTCGCCACGCTCATCGGACTGACCGTGCGAGGGATCGTTCCGTGGTGGTTCGCGGCGATCATCATCGGGCGCGACGTGATGTTGCTGGTGATCGGCATCGTTCTCGCGAACGTGGGCTACGGCCCCCTCCCGGTTCACCAACTCGGCAAGGCGGGAACGCTCTGCCTGTTCTATGCGCTGCCGATCATCATGATCGGCCAGGCGTTCCCGGACACGGCCTTCGTGACCAATCCGATCGGCTGGGCCTTCGCAGCGTGGGGTGCCTTCCTGTACTGGTGGGGTGGCGTGATCTATCTGGTCGAATCGTCCCGGCTTATTCGAATTTCGCGGGGCGAGCCCGCCCCCGCATCCGATACGCTGGAAAGCTAGGGAGGTTCACGATGGTCGAATCCGAGAACACCGGACACACCGCCGCAGACGCCCCGCCGCGGCGCGACGACAGCACCGCCACATACTCGGACGAGTTCGGCGCACAACTGGCCGCGCTCGACGGTGAACTGTCCGCCGAGGAGCAGGACGCGATCGCGGCGCTGCCCTCCGGCTCGGCACTTCTCGTGGTGCGTCGCGGCCCGAACGTGGGAGCGCGTTTCCTGCTGGATGCCGACGTCACGACCGTTGGCAGGCACCCAGAGGCCGACATCTTCCTGGATGACGTGACCGTCTCCCGCAGGCACGCCGAGTTCCTGCGCTATGGCGCCTCGTTCCAGGTCAAGGACCTCGGTTCGCTCAACGGCACCTACTTCGATGGCGTTCGCATCGACACCGCGCTGCTCAGCGACGGTGCAGAGGTGCAGGTCGGAAAGTTCCGCCTGACGTTCTACGCGTCGCGAAACGATCTTCACCGGGCCAGCCAGTAGTGGCGCGCGCTGAAGCCCAGGCTCGGATGCCTGGGGGTTCCTCCCTACTCAGCATCGGGCAGGTGCTTGCCCGGCTGAATCCGGAGTTCCCTGATCTCAGCCCCTCCAAGCTGCGCTTCCTCGAGGAGCGCCACCTGGTTTCGCCAGCGCGCACGGAGTCCGGTTACCGCAAGTTCTCACCAGCCGACATGGAGCGCCTGCGCTTCGTGTTGACCATGCAGCGGGACTACTACCTGCCACTCAAGGTCATCCGCGGCTACTGCGACGAACTGGATGCCGGCCGCCAGCCCGAGCTCCCCGGCAAGGTGCAACACGCCGGCTCCATGCTCTCCAGCGAGCGCCGCTACACCCGTGACGAGTTGATTCGCGAGGCCGGTGCCAACGCGATGCTGCTGAACGACGCGGTCTCGGCATCCCTCATCGTTCCCGCTGAGCTGTTCGGCGAAGACGTGCTGTCTGTGCTCAAGTCCCTGGTCGAACTGCAGCGCAGCGGCATCGAGCCGCGGCACCTGCGCGGCTTCCGCGCCGCCGCGGAGCGTGAGCTCGGGCTCATCGAGAACGCGCTGCTTCCGGTGGCGCGCCGCAAGGATGCCGCCTCCCGGGCGCGCGTGGCCGAGATGTCGCGCGAGATCGCGGGCCAGCTCGAAATCGTGCGGAGCAGTCTCATCCGTTCTGCCCTTACCCGCCTCAATTCGTAGTACCGTCGAAGGCACGCGATTGGGCTGGCCCCAGCGGTGCTCCATCCGACACGCCGACGTGTTTTGCCGAATGTCAT
This sequence comes from Rhodoglobus sp., assembly GCA_040002655.1. GTDB lineage: Bacteria > Actinomycetota > Actinomycetes > Actinomycetales > Microbacteriaceae > Rhodoglobus. Next base: position 12,744 of record JBDUEC010000045.1, read on the forward strand.
CGGTCGGAGTCGGGGGCGTGGGTACCGTGGGGGTAGTGCAAACACTCAGTGTCAACTTCAAGTTGAAGGTTAGGCGCGGTCGATGAAGGGCACAGTCGATGAAAGGCAGTGACATGAACGAAGTCAGCCGGAACGATAGCTCCCGCTACGACCTCGGTCTTCTCTTCACCGACGGGATGCCCGAACTCGACGAGAACGCCGGGTACCGCGGCGCGATCGC
>JBDUEC010000046.1:0-12830 GCA_040002655.1 Rhodoglobus sp.
TGAGGTCACGGGATCGACGCCCGTCGGAGCCACCGTCAATCGGTGCCGCGCTCGGCAATCGCCTACACACGAGGTAACGTCGTTTTGTGGCCCTCGAACCGGATAGCACCAAGGCAGAACTCCAGGCAATCGCATTCGGCCGCTCGGCTCACACGGACGCGGAGCGCGCGGAAGCCATCGCGCGCCTCGCGGCGCTGGAGGCACCCGTCGTGATTGCGCAGCCGACGGAGCCGCCCGAGCCGGCGGGCCGCATTCCTTCACCGCGGCGACGCTTCGCCCTGATCACCCTTGCGGTGGTGGTCGCGGCCGCGGTAATCGCGGCCGTCGGGATCTATCGCGAGCAGCAGGATCCGTTCGCAGCGTTCAAACGGCCGCCGACATCCGCTGAACTGGACTATCCGTTCCCAGTGTTCGGAGACGACTTCGACTCGCAGGATCTGCGCATGCTCGCCGACGACCCGTCGTACCAGGTGTGGGGCTACCGCGGCCCATCCATCACCGGCCAAGGTGATGGCACTGAGGTGTGCCTCGTGGCGGTCGGCGGGCCGGCGAAGTCAAACATGAATTGTGCCCCCGAAAACAAGGTCACGACCGACGGCTTGTCGTCCAGCCAACTTGAACTCTCCGTCGACTCCGACGGCACGCGGCACTTCGTCAAGTACATATGGGGACCGAGTGAACCCCTCAGCCGCACATTCACAACTATTCCCCCACCGCCGACCGTCGACCAGACGTTCGAAAGGAAGCCCACAGACAAGGACCTCGAGGGTCGGGAGTACCTGTTGAGTGAATCCGTCGCGGTGAGCGAATCGGCCCGATGGGTCGCCGACTATCGCGACGCACGAATCTGGATCTATCGGGATGCCCAGGACTCGGTGTGCATGATGGCCGCAGACACCGCGTCAGGAGTGGGACGCGTCGCGGCAGCATGCGTCTCAGCCGCCGAGTTCCGTGCGTCCGGCGCGAGTCTGGACTGGCAGGCGGATGCCGTGCGGTTCGACCTCAGCCCGGCGCTGCAGGTGTCGGTTTCTACGCTCGGCTGACTGCTCAGGCGCGCCGCGCCTACCGCGACGGGCCGCGGTGTCAGAGGGCCGGCCGTCGTAGCCTGATCGCATGCCGCTCACCTTCCGCCCGCTCACCGCGACCGACGGCGCGGTGGTGCACCTGCTGCACGGCGACCCGCAGACGAACCTGCACAACCCGTACGGCGCGAGCCCCGACCGTGCCACGAGCGAGCGAATGCTGGCCGGCTGGCTCGATCACTGGAGCGCGTTCGGGTTCGGCTACGAGCTCGTCGAACTCGACGGCGAGTGCGTCGGCATCTGCGGCGTGCGTCGCGACGCCTGGCTCGGCGAGCCGGTGCTCAACCTGTACTGGCGCATCCTGCCGGAGTTCCAGGGCCGCGGACTCGGGATGCTCGCCGCACAGCACGCGCTCGCCAGCGGTCGCGATGCGCCGACATCCGCCCCGATTGTGGCGCGGATGCTAGCCGGCAACGAGGCATCGCAGGCCGTCGCGAGGCGGCTGGGCCTGATCCGCTCGCCAGAGCGTGACGCGACAGTGGACGGCGCGGACTGGCAGGTGTGGGTCGACGACGCCCAGGGCTAGCCCGAGGACTCCGCACGCCACCTCGTCAGTGAGTTCCGAGCACGCCCCGACGGCTGTGCCGCAGTCGCACGACGGCCAGGACCGCACCAGCGGCAAGGAGTCCAAGCGCCCAGCTCGCCAGTATCCAGGTGAAGGCGGCGCCTGTCTGGGCGAGGGCGGCCGCAATGGGATCGACTGTGAGAACTGCCGTTGACTGGTTGCTCGTGAGCACGACTCCGGTCGGCCCGGTCGCCGTCACCTCGGCGGTGTTGGTGACCGAGCGCGCCGCCACATCCGCTGCGGTGACGGCGTAGGTGGCCGTGCAGGTGATCGATGCGGCGGGCGCGATGGGTGTAGCCGGGCAGGTGACGGCGGACAGCGATCCGGAGCCGGAGAAAGCCACCTCGCCCACCGAGACGCTGCCCACGGTTGCCTGGCCCGTATTCGTCACCAGGAACGAGTACGCCACAGCAGCACCCTCGCCGGCGACGACTGTGTGGTCGATCGTCTTGGCGAGGGTGATCGTCGCGCTGGGGCTGATGGCGACGAGAGCACTGGAAACCGCAGAGCTCACGGCGGCACCTGCAGGAGGCGTGCCGATCGCGCTCGCACTATTGGTCACGATGCCGGCGTCCACGTCTGCCTGGGTCAGCGGGTAGCTGACGGTGCAGGTGGCCGCCTCGGTCGGAGCGAGCACGGTCACGTCGCAGGTTGGCGATCCGAGTACGTCGGTTCCGCTGAACGCGCTCTCGTCGATGGTGAGGTCGGTCAAGCTGACATTGCCCGTGTTGACCACGTCGAACGTGTACAGGACCTGCTCACCGGCGTGAGTGAATCCACCCGGACCAGCGGATTTCGCCAGGCTCAGCGCCGGAGCTGCAGCGATCGTGACCAGGGCTTCATCCGGCGCGCTCGAGATGCGAGCGCCGGTGGGGGGCTGGGCGGTGGCGACCGCACCATTGTCGACCGAGCCGGCATCCACATCCTGCTGGGTGAGCACGTAGGTTGCCGTGCAGGTCACTTGGGCGCCCGGGGCCAGGCTGGCTGCGCCAGCCGGGCAGGTAACCCCGCCCAACGGTCCTGAGCCGGTGAACGTTGTCTCGTCGATCACAGCGCCGGTGAGGGTCACATTGCCGGTGTTGGTCACCAGGAACTCGTAGGTGACGGTCTGGCCGGCCGTGGTGAAGATCGCGGCGCTCACCGACTTGGCGAGCGAGATGGCAGGCGTCTGCAGGGCCGGCAACTGCGCAGACCGTACCGGCGACGCCACGATGGCGCCGTTCGAGGCGCTCGCGCCGGCGACGGCCTCGTTCACCAGCGGATCCGCGAGCGAGTGGTTATCCACATCCGCCTGTACGAGCGTGTACGAAGCCGAGCAGACCAGCTGCGCTCCTGGCGCGAGAGTCGGGGTGGGCGGGCACGTGATGACAGGAGCGACTCCTGCGCCGTCGAACGATGTCTCGGACACCGAGGGCGCGTTGAGAACCAGATTGCCGGTATTGGTGGCGACGAATGTGTAGACGACAGGTTGACCGGCGACGAAGCTCGCCGGGGCCGAAGGGCTCACCGACTTGACCAGGTCGATCGCCGGTGCGATCGCGACCGTGGTTGTAACGGTGTCGCATGCATCTCCGTCCGCCTGGGCCACAGGGATGCACGCCGAGTTCACCAGCGAGCCGTTCCCGGCCAGCGTGGCGGACATCGTGTACGAAATCGTCACGGACGCTCCGGCGGCGAGCGCCCCGGACCAGGTCAGAGCCGGCGCCGAATAGGCGATGGTGCCCGGGAGGGATGACGTGGCATCGCCATTGAAGGTGGCATCATCCAGAACGCCGGAGAGGTCATCTGTGACAACGGCAGGAGTGGCTGCCGTGTACGCCGCACCACCCGTGTTCGTCGCCGTGATCGAATACGTCACGACATCCCCCTCGACGACTGCAGAGGTGGCGCTGGTGGCCTTGGCGACGCCCAGTTTGGCGACAGCGGGAAAGCTCACCACCGCGCATTCGCTAGGCAGGTTGAGCCCCACGTACGCGCTGAAGTTCGACGGGCAGTTCTGGAATGTCTGGGCTGCACCCCCCTGTGCCGTTGCGGTCGCGGGAGCGACGTCGACCTGGAACGTGCACGAGGTGCGCTGCGCCACGGTGCCCGCCAGGTCACCGCTGAAGGAGATCGTGCCCGACCCGCTGGTCGCATTCAGCACGCCGTTGGTGCAGGTGGTCGCGGAGTCGGGAGTGGCGGAGACGGCGAGGCCCGCGGGCAGGGAGTCGGTTGCCGACCATCCGGCCTTCGTGCCGAGTTCGGCGGTGTTGGTCACGGTGAAAGTGACCCGGGATTCCCCGGACACCGGGTCCATTGCGGTGAACGACTTGTCGACCTGCGGTGTGGCGTCCAGGATTCGGAAGTTGTCGAACGCCTGGTCGTTGCCGCTGCCGGAGGCCTGCTGGTTGGTCATGCGGAACCCGATGGTCGGGCTAGTCACGAGTGCCGCTCGGTCCCCGGTGAACGTGCCAACCGTCACCGTACGCCCGTCCACGACGAAGGTCTGGCGGCTCGGGTCAGCGCAGATGTTGTAGTCGGCCGTGTTCAGCGCGATCGCCGAAGGGCCGTCGAGGAGGTAGAACCGGTCGCGGGACTGCACTCCGCTGCTGCAGAGATTGCCGATGTCGGCCGAAAACGTCACGAATCGTCCGCCGCCACCGATGGCACCCGTGGGGATGTTGGTGCCCTGCAGCATTACGCCCAGGTAGGAGGGCCCCCCACCGACTGTCTGCTCAGCGACTGCGAGGTTCTGATTGAGCACCGTGTCGCCATGGTAGAGACCCATTCCTGCCGCGATGGACCGCGCGGACGGCCACCAGCTTGCGGTGCAGAAGCCCGCGGCAGTGAGCGCCGCGTTCGTTGCCCCGCGACCGAAGACGACCCCGTTGCAGTATGCCGCGTTGAGGTACACGGGGTCAGCCGTGTATGAACTGCCGTTCGCCGCAGCGTAGCTGGCGATCTTGGTTGCCCCGGTGGCCGGCGCGTTCTGGAAGTCCTCCTGGTAGATGGGCTTCGGCAGCTCGGGAACGCCGGGAGCGGCGCGCAGTGAGTGCGCAACGGGCGCTTGCCCACCCTCCGGCGCTGCCGCTACTGGAGTCGCGGCCAGCACGCCGGACACGAGCACTGCCACCAGAATTGCGGCGCCACGGCGCGCAGACATACTGAACTCGAACACAGTCTTCCCCCCGAAATGCAGCGACCCCAAGACCTCACGCTGCCTGGCGAACCGCTCGATTCACGTCGACGAAGATCCCGTCGCGTGACACCGCGGCACGATCACGAGCGTACCTGTTTTCGTGCTCATCGCAATCGTGAACGCCGGGCTCAAGGCACAACCCCTCCGCTGGGTAGCGGTTAGAGTCGCCCCATGCCAGGCGTGACCAAATGATCGACGCGACAGTCGTGGGCAGCGGGCCGAACGGGCTCTCCGCGGCCGTGACCCTGGCGCGTGCAGGCCTCGAGGTGCAGCTCGTGGAGCGCGAGAGCACTGTCGGCGGCGGTATGCGCACCAAGGAGCTCACGCTGCCGGGGTTCCGCCACGACGTGTGCTCGGCGGTGCACCCCGCGGCGCTCGCGTCCCCGTTCTTCCGGGCGTTCGGGCTCACCGATCGCGTGCCGTTCGTGATTCCGGATGCCTCGTACGCGCATCCGTTCGTCGCCGGCCCCGCGGGCATCGCCTGGCGCGACCTCGACCGCACCGCCGATGCGCTCGGCCCGGACGGTCGGGCGTGGAAGCGGCTGTTCGGCCCTCTCGTCAATCGCATCGATGGCGTGGTCAGTTTCACGGGAAACCAGCTGCTGCGCCTGCCGCGCGACCCGATCGCCGCGATCGAGTTCGGCCTGCGCGCACTCGAGCAGGGCACCGGGTTGTGGGGCGGCGCATTCACAGACGACGTGGCCCCGGCGATGATCTCGGGGGTCGCGGCGCACTCGATCGCGCGGTTGCCGTCGCTGGCATCCGCTGGCGCGGGGCTGCTGCTCGGCGCACAGGCCCATGCGGCCGGCTGGGGATTCCCGGTCGGTGGATCGCAGGCGATAGCGGATGCCCTCGCCGCCGATCTCGTGGCGCACGGCGGCAGCATCCACGTGTCAACCACCGTGCGGAGCCCGGCAGACCTCGAGCCGAGCCGCGTCACCCTGTTGGACACCTCGGCCACGTTCCTCTCGCAGTTCGGCGCCGACCGCCTGCCTGCTGGATACCGCCGCGCTCTCTCTCGGTTTCGCAACGGAAACGGTGTGGCGAAGGTCGACTTCGCCCTCTCGGCCCCGGTGCCATGGGCCGACCCCGCCGTCGCTGAGGCGCCGACCGTTCACCTCGGCGGCACCCGTGCACAGATCGCTGACGCGGAGAACGCGGTCGCCGATGGCCGCGTGCCCGAGCATCCGTACGTGCTCGTGACGCAGCCGAGCATCCTTGACTCCACCCGCGCGCCCGCCGGCAAGCACGTGCTCTGGGCGTACATCCACGTGCCGAGCGGCTCGACGCTGGACGCAACGGAACTCGTGACGGCAGAGCTAGAGCGCTACGCGCCGGGGTTCCGTGACACGGTGCTGGCGAGCGCAGCGATGAGCGCCGAGGATGTCGCCGCCTACAACCCGAACTACATCGGCGGGGACATCTCGGCCGGCGCGGTCACGATGCTGCAGCTGCTCAAGCGCCCCGTGGTCTCGACCCGGCCGTGGCAGACCCCGATCGACGGACTGTACCTGTGTTCGGCCGCCACGCCACCCGGCCCCGCCGTGCAGGGCATGAACGGGTGGTACGCGGCGCGACTCGCGTTGCGCGATCACTTCGGAATCCGCGAAGCGCCACTGAAGAACTAGAGGTCGGGGCCGCTCACCTGGAAGGTGTTGCAGGCGTTCGGGCCACCGCTGGTGCCGGCGATGAACCAGTGCTGGCGCTGGTTGCTCGAGCCGTGCGTCCAGGTGTCTGGGCGCACCGCGGTGCCCGTGACCTCCGAGATGTGGTCGTCGCCGACAGCGGATGCCGCACTCAGCGCATCATTGATCTGCGCCTGGGTGATCGGCTGCAGAAACGGCTGGCCGTTCGCGTCGAGTTCCGTGCTAGCGGCCGCCACCCACGCGCCGGCGAAGCAGTCGGCTTGCAGTTCGAGCCGCACCGAGTCGGACGCCGGGCCGGTGTCCTGCAGGTTCAGGTTCTTGTTGATGTCGGTGATGTTCTGGATGTGGTGGCCCCACTCGTGCGCGAGCACGTACATCTGCGCCAGCGGTCCACCCGACGACCCGAAGCGGTCCTGCAGCTCTTGGTAGAAGGAGGTGTCGAGATAGATCGTCTCGTCCTGCGGGCAGTAGAAGGGGCCGGTCGCGCTCGACGCAGCACCGCATCCGGTATCAGTTGACCCGGAGAAGAGGGTGAACCCGGGCGAGTGGTACTGGCTGCCGAGCTCGGGCAGCTCCTTCGCCCAGTAGGTGTCGATCACCAGGGCAGCCGCCGCCATGCGGCACTCGACGTTTTCGTTCGCCTGCTGGCCGGTCGTGCAGTTGTCGACGCCGCCATCCGTGCCCTGCTGCTGACTCTGATCGCCGCCCGTGAGAGCCGGGGCGAGGCCGGTGAGGTCTACACCCAGAAGCTGCGAGACCACGAGCAGGGCGAGCACCACGACTCCACCACCACCCACACCGATCGCGGTGTTGCGCCCGGTCTTGCTCGCCTTGCTGGAGTCGACTTGGGCGTCGGGGTTGAACGTCATGCCTCAACGTTACTTCCAGCGGCCCTCCGCCGACCGATGAATTATCTGCAGAAGCAGCGCCCGCAGTTCAGCGGGGGCTGCCACGGTGGGGAAGACCTCGGATTCGAGGGTGCGCGACGACGCCCAAGCTTCGCGCCCGGCATCCGTCAGCGTCACGATCTGGCGCCGCCGATCGCGCTCATCGGCCGCCCTCGCCACGAAGCCAGCGCGCTCCAACCGCTCCACCGTGCGCGACATTGTCTGGGTCTCGACCTTCGCCAGGCGTGCGAGTTCGGTCTGGCTGAGGGGCGCCCCATCGAGAAAGTGCAGGGCGATCAACCCGGCGTGGGTGAGGCCACGGGCCTCCAGCGCTTCGACCCAGGCGTGCTCGACCAGGCGCGCCGCCGTGGAGAGCAGGCGGCCCGTTGGCCAGTCATCCATTGGGTCTGTCACCCGATTCACTCTAGTGATAGCGTCGATTAGTAAGCTAGCTGATCAATTGCGGAGGTAGCGGATGCGAACCACAGCGGATGTCGTGCGCCAGGTCACCGTGGCGGCCAGTGCGGTCGTGGCGGTCGTCGGTTCCTTCATCGGATCCGGCGCCGCAGGAGGCACCCCGATCCAGGAGGCCGCGGGCGGCGCGCTGAGCGCCACCGCGACACCGATCGCCCCCGACGTTCCCGCGTTCTCGATCTGGAGCGTCATCTACCTCGGCCTGATCGCCTACGCGGTGTGGCAGTTGCTGCCGAAGCAGGCGAGCGCCGAACGGCATCGAAAGCTCGGCTACTGGATCGCGGCATCCCTGCTGTTGAATGCCGCTTGGATTCTGAGCGTGCAGGCTGACCTGCTCTGGCTCAGCATCCCAATCATCGTGGCACTCGTGGCCGCGCTCGGCTGGGTGTTCGCGCTCTGCCTCAAGCACCGGCCCACCGGCAGAGTGGATGCGCTGGTCACCGACGGCACGATCGGCCTGTATCTCGGCTGGGTGAGCATCGCCACCGCGGCCAACGTCACCGCCGGACTCGTCGCCGTCGGGTACACGGGATTCGGCGTGGACCCGAACATCTGGGCGGTCGGCGTGCTCGCCATCGCGGGGCTCGTGGGCCTGTCGATCGCCGTGATCGGTCGCGGACGCATTGCTCCAGCCCTGTCCCTGTGCTGGGGGCTCGCGTGGGTGGCGGTCGGCCGACTGGCTGGCGAGTTGGTCTCCGTTCCGGCCGGCATCGCCGCCATCGCCGCGGCCGCGGTTGTCGCGCTCGCGACCGTGGTCATCCGTCTGCGGGCGGGACGCCTCGCGTGACCGACTCACCCCGCCGCCGTTGGGTCGGCCTCGTCTTCATCAGCATCGCGGTCGCGCTGATCATCGTCGACTCGACGATCGTGAACGTGGCAATCCCGTCCGTGGTCAAAGACCTGAAGATCACCTCGACCGACGTGCAGTGGGTACAGGAGAGCTACACCCTGGTGTTCGCGTCGCTGCTGCTGGTGTTCGGCACGCTCGCCGACCGCTTCGGCCGACGCCGCCTGCTGATCGTCGGTGTAGCAGTGTTCGCCCTCGCCTCGATTGCGGCGGCCCTCGCCCAGTCCGGTGACCTGCTGATCGCCTCCCGCCTGGTGCAGGGTGTCGGCGGCGCCATGATCCTGCCGACTTCGCTCTCCCTCATCAACGCCACGTTCCGCGGCAAGGAGCGCGGCATCGCCTTCGCCATCTGGGGTTCGACGATCGGCGGCATGGCCGCGGTCGGTCCGCTGCTGGGGGGCTGGCTCACCACCTACTTCTCGTGGCGCTGGGCGTTCGGCATCAACGTGCCGCTCGGCGTGATCATCGTGGTCGGCATCCTCGTGTTCGTGCACGAGTCGCGCGAGACGAAGGCCCAGCGAGTGGATGTCGTGGGCGCGCTGCTCTCGGTCGTGCTGTTTGCCTCGCTCGTCTTCGGCCTCATCGAGGGACGCAGCTACGGCTGGTTCTTCACCGACCACACCCCCACCTTCTTCGGCTGGGACTGGACCTGGAGCGTGTCGCCGATCCCGTTCGCCTTCGCCATCGCGCTGCTCGCCGGTGTGGGCTTCGTGCTGTGGGGGCTGGCCCGCCAGCGCGCGGGCAAGTCCACGATGCTCGCGTTCGGGCTGCTGCGGATCGCCAGCTTCCGCAACGGCAACATCGCGGCGATGATCGTGTCGCTCGGCGAGTTCGGCATCATCCTGTCGCTGCCGCTCTGGCTGCAGAACGTGCTCGGCTACGACGCCCTGCAGACCGGGTTCGTCATCCTCTCCCTCGCGATCGGATCCTTCGTGGCCAGCGGGTTCGCGGCCACGGCAGGCAGCAAACTCTCCCCGGTGCTGATCGTGCGTGTCGGCATCCTCGCGGAGATCGTGGGGCTCGTCGCCGTCGGCCTCGTGATCAGCTCGGACACAGAGTGGTGGGCGATCGTGCCCTGCCTCTTCGTCTACGGCTTCGGCGTGGGGCTAGCGACCGCGCAGCTCACCGGCGTCGTGCTCAAAGACGTGCCGGTCGACCAGAGCGGCCAGGGCTCCGGCACGCAGAGCACGTCGCGGCAGATCGGGTCCGCGCTTGGCATCGCCATCCTCGGCACCGTGCTGTTCACGAGCGTGGGCTCGATCCTCGAGGCGAAACTCGCGGACCGCCCCGAGATCCCGGATTCGGTGCGCAGCCAGATCGTGGACCTCGTGGTCGACTCCGCGGGCACGGCCATCCCGGCCCTCGAAGCGCGGTCAGCGGATGCCGCATCCGACGCCCGCGAGGCCTTCAGCGACGGCACCCGCTACAGCGCATTCTCGGCCGCCGGATTCCTCGCGCTGGGTTTTCTCGCGACGCTGCGGCTGGACTCGAGTCGTCGGCCAGAGGAACGAGCCTGAGGCGTTGGGCCCCCGCTGAGCAGTCAGCCGCGTTGCGAAGCAACGTGGATGCGGCTCAGTAGGGGACGGCTACGCTGGCGCCATGAGCACCCCCGCGATCGCTGGCATCCACCATGTGACCCTCACCGTGACCGACTCCGAGGCCAGCGCTGAGTGGTACCGCGACGTACTGGGCTTCGAGATCACGAAGCACGTCGACCAGAACGAGCTGCACAAGGTGATGATCTCCCGGCCAGGGCTCTTCATGGTTCTGGTCAGCCACGGCGACCAGGCCGTTCCCGGGCCCTTCTCGGAGCGCAGGAACGGGCTCGACCACCTCGGCTTCGCGCTGGCAGACCGCGCGGCCCTCGACGAGTGGGTTGCCGCACTCGATGCCGCCGGGGTCGATCACTCTGCGATCACGCAGGGGTCAACTGGGTCTCTCGTGGCGTTCCGCGACCCCGACAACGTGGCACTGGAGTTCTACACGCTCTCGTAGCGCCGGTCAGCCGAGGCGCATAGTGCGCCCGCGGGCGACTATCCGCAGCATCTCTTCGTCGAGATACTCGCGCGCCTCGAGCAGCCTCGGCAGAAGCTCCCGCTCGGTGGTCAGAGCCCGGTAGACCAGAGAGACCGTGATGTCGTGGTGCGGGCGATCGACGACTGCGACCGGATCACCGGCAGCGATGAAGCCCGGAGTCGCCACGGCAAGATACGCGCCTGGCCGCGCAACCTTGGTGAAGGTCTTGAGCCAGCCACTCTCGCCAACCCATCCGCGGAATGTGGAACAGGGAATCCTTGGACCGGTCACCCGCAGTTCGACGCGATCACCGATCCGCCAGACCTCTCCGAGGCGAGCAGCATTGACGTCCAGGCCGGATGTGGTCAGATTCTCACCGAAGAATCCGTTCGACAGGTCGCGGTCAAGTCGCACCTGCCAGTCGTCGAGGTCCTCGCGCCCGAAGGCGTACACAGCCTGACTATCACCACCGTGGTTCTGGCCATCCCCGATGAAGTCGCCCACGATGCCGCTGCCCAGGCCACCGTGCTTGGGGCCGGGAGCCCGTACTTCGACCATGCCTGGCTGAGCCGTCTTGTTGATCCCGGTAGAGACAGCCGATTTGAACGGATTCGGCTCCGCACGCCCAATGTTCACCGAAGCGAGTCGGCCAGACATTGCTCTGGAGAGATCCATAGTCCGCTCAGTGCCGCCCGTCGCGGCGGAACGCCCGCCGCACCCGCTCGCGGAACACCCGGCGCACCCGCTCGACGGCCGTGGTGGGCGGCGGCTCGTTGTACTCGCCGGCGAACTCCTGGCCGCTCATCCGCTGGATGGCCTCCATGATGTCGTCGGTGGCGTTGCGTCGTGCCTTGCCCGAGTCAGCCGTGCCGTGCTTCAGTACGTCGACCGCCGGACCGAACTCGACCGTCACCCGCGCCAGCCGGATGCCCTTGGAGCCGACCGGCTGCAGGTTCTGGGTGCCGGTGAGCGCGACAGGGATCACCGTTGCACCTGACGTGAGGGCGAGCCAGGCCACGCCGGTGCGACCGCGATACAAGCGGCCGTCGCGCGAGCGGGTGCCCTCCGGGTAGATCGCGAACGCGTCGCCCTTCTCAAGCACGGCGAGACCGCTGTTGAGCGCATCCTGGGCGGCCTGCCCTGCCGAGCGCTCCACCGGGATCGCACCGATGCCCTCGAAGAACACGCGCGAGATCCAGCCCTTGAGCCCGGTGCCGGTGAAGTACTCGGACTTCGCGAGGAACGAGATCGACCGCGGCGCCACAAGCGTGGTCACCACGCTGTCGATGAACGAGAGGTGATTGCTCGCGATCAACACCGCGCCGCGCTTGGGTACGTTCTCCTTGCCGAGGATGCGCGGTCGAAACACGAGCCGGGCGACGGGCGCGAAGAACGCCCTGGCGAGGAACTTGAACATCGATTCTCAGCCTAGGCGGTCAGCGCTTGCGAGCCTTGAGGTCCTTCTCCTCGACGGGCAGATCACCGGATGCACGCAGCCCGGCGTAGTAGTCGCGTGCGGCGTCCTGGCGCTCGCGTTCCACCCCGCTCGCGATCGGGGCCCGCACCAGTTCTGGCGTGAGTCCGAAGGCGGCCACGAGGTCAAGCGCCTGCGGACGAAGCCTCGGCAGCAGTCGGTCGTCGATGTAGTCGGTGATCGCCTGCGCCCGGTTCGCGGAGAGGCGGCCGTTCATCAGGTACCAGGCAAGGTTCTTCTCGATCAGGCCGAGACCGAACAGGTCGCGCAGCCAGGTCATAACCTGGCGGGTATCGGTGTCGGTGATTCCGGCGAGCGCCTCGGTGAACGCCTCCCACTGCAGCAGTTCGCCGTGGGCCTGTGCGGTCTGGATCAGCAGGTTCTGGTGACGGTTGAAGAGGGCGGCGGCCTGCGCCTGCGGCAGCTTCGTTGCCGCGCGCAGCTTGCCGGCGACATCCGCCACCATCGACTGCACGCGGTCGGTGAGCAACTGCCGCTGGGAGGCGGTGTCCCGTACGTAGCCGATCGAGCGCGCGGTGGATCCGAAGTCGACCACCTTCTGGGCGAGTTGCCTGAGCCCGGTGCGGTTCACTGCGGCGTCGTTGACCTGTTCGGCCACGTACTGCGCGAGCGCGCCGGCATCCGCTTTGGCGAACTTGCG